>JAMCYU010000009.1 GCA_023473585.1 Patescibacteria group bacterium
CTTTCGTGCAGGTCGGAACTTACCCGACAAGGGGCTTCGCTCTAATTACCGATTAAATCGGTATTGGACTATATCTTTCCCGACCTAGTCGGGATCCGACGTATAGTCTCTGAGGATTTTAGAAACTTAGGAAATTGTTGTTTATTTATCTTTGAAGCTAATTTTGCGATTCTTTTAACTCCAGAAGTTTTTAAGTGTTCTTTTTCCCCCATTAGATCAAGAGCTTTTACAAAAGTTTTAAATGATTCATCTTTACTTGTCCGTAAATGATGCTCCCTAAAAAAGGGAATAATTTTTTCTCTTAAATCTTTTAAGGAACGAACACAATATCTCCAAAGATTTTCTTTATGGTTGTCATGACGACGGTTAACAAAAATTCTTCCGCACTCAAAGAAGCTTTGAACAGCTTTAAGAGCTTTTAAGCTCTTTTCTCCTTGAGTTACGATAAATTCCGGCATTACCTGCCAGCCAATCTTACTTGTGGAATTCCTGTTAATGCTTATACAAAAGCACCCCTCGCCATCGACAAAACCGACAATCCATCCTTCTGTTTCTAATCTTTCCTGCTGATTAGTCGTACTCGACATATTTTTACTTACCTATGTGTAGTCTTACACATAGAATGAGTAATGTCAAGAATAACCGACTTTCCCAGCATATGGTCGGATTTTTCCCGCCAATTATTTATGCACGAGACGGGAGAGGTTTGAATACCTCACTATGGCAGCGAGGCTTCTTTCAGCCTTTACCATAGAACAGTTATAGTTACTGCTGCCGTTCACTCGGGCTTTGACCAACAGCCTCTCCTTGCGGAGTCACTATCAGTTTTAACCTACGAGCACTGGGCAGGTGTCAGCCTCTATACTTTGCCTTTCGGCTTTGCAGAGACCTGTGTTTTAGTTAAACAGTCGACAAGCGTTATTAACTTCGACCCCGCCAAAGGCGGGGCAAGGCATCTCGTAAACTTACGCCTAGCTATTTTGCCGAGTTCCTTGAGCCTCCATTACCCGATTGCCTTAGTAGTCTACTACCAACCCACCTGTGTCGGTTTGCGGTACGGAAAAATTACTTTTCACCACGGGAATTTTCTTGTAAGAAAAAAATTACTTAATTGCTTCCCTTACGGGAAACTTTTCGTCACCACTTGATTAAACGTCATTGCGGATTTTCCAACAATAACTACCTTGTGATTTAAATCTCGAAGTCATATCGAGACTAAGTTATTCTCTCTCAGTCATCCCTTGGTGTCTTAGTCAAAGCAATTTTGTAGCCGATTTTGGACGGCTTGTACATCAGGGTATAGCAAAATGCATCCCCTTTAGAATCCGACTAACCCCACGTCGACGAACGTTGCGTGGGAAACCTTGGGTATTCGGCATTCCGAATTTTCATCGGAAAACGCTACTCGTACCGGCATTCTCTCTCCCACCCGCTCCACCCTACCTTACGGTAAAGCTTCACTGCGAGCAAGATGCTCCCCTACCACTCCCGCCAAAGGCGGAAATCTCTAGCTTCGGTAACAGGCTTATCCCCGTTCATTTTCGGCGCCAAATTCCTCGACCAGTGAGCTGTTACGCTATCTTTAAAGGATGGCTGCCTCTAAGCCAACCTCCTGGCTGTTTGGGGAATATGACATCCTTAACAACTTAGCCTGTATTTAGGGACCTTAGCTGAAAGTCAGGGCTGTTTCCCTTTCGAGACACACGCTTAGCCGCGCATCTCTGACTAGCTACCTAATTTAAACTGGTATTCGGAGTTTCATTGATTCGCCTCGCTTACGCTTGGTGAACCATTGAGTGCTCTACCCCCAGCTAAAATCGTGGTAACCGCTATACCTAAATATATTTCGGGGAGAACCAGCTATCTCCGGGTTCGTTTGGCATATTACCTCTAGTCACAGATCATCTCAACCTTTTGTAACAGATACGAGTTCGGGCCTCCCTCTGCCTTTCGACAGAGTTCACCCTGTCCATGACTAGCTCACCCGGTTTCGGGTCATCCCGATGGCACAAATTTGCCCGGTTAGGGCTCGCTTTCACTGCGTCTGCCCCATATAAATGGGTTAGACTAAAGCGCCATGTTCGGGACACTCACCGGTTCATTCTTCAATAGGCACACCGTCATCCGCCAGTTGGCGGACTTCGGCTGTTTGTTAGCAGACAATTTCAGATACTATTTCACTCCCCTTCCGGGGTGTTTTTCACCTTTCCCTCACGGTACTAGTTCACTATCGGTTAGTTTGAGTATTTAGCCTTAGATGGGTGGTCCACCTGGATTCCCAAAAGGTTTTGCCGTGCCTCGTGGTACTTAGGAACTCTCTAGAGAAGTTTCAAATTTCGTTTACGAGACTTTCACTCTCTTTGGTCTGCTATTCCGAGCAATTCAACTATCCTCGACTTCTCATATTGAAAGCCCTACAACCCTCCAAGATTGCTCCTGAAGTTTAGGCTTTGCCGCTTTCGCTCGCCGCTACTCACGGTATCTTTAATTAATTTCTTTTCCTCGGGTTACTTAGATGTTTCAGTTCACCCGGTACCCCGCCCAGGGCTTATGAATTGACCCAGGGCTTCCCGATTAAAATCGGGAGGATTACTCCATTCGGAAACCGTCGGATCGCGGGATTATGGCTCCTTCCCGACGAGTATCGCCGCCATATGCGTCCTTCCTCGGCTCAAACTACCAAGGCATCCATTGTCTGCATTAGTAGCAATTTTTTTAAACCAAGACTCTCTTCACTTTTTAAGGTACAAATCTTGTAAACTTATTTTTATATTTAAAATTTAAGTCAAAAGACTTAACTGATGGACCGGGAGACTCGAACTCCCGACCTTCACGTTGGATTTCTAAGGGTCTGTCCCTTGTGGACCCGGGCGGATTCGAACCGCCGACCTCATCATTGCAAATGATGCGCTCTACCAACTAAGCTACAGGCCCTGTAAAATCTCACCGATTTTACCGGGTAAACCCTTTATGCTGAAAAATCGATAGATTTTTTAGTGTTTAAAACTAAAAAATCCGGCGGAGCCGGATCTTCAAATTGATGAAAAAGCTTGAATAAAATTAATCACCACGCCAAAATTGGCAAAGTAAGTTAAATATTTTTTGCTTTCTCATGAACTTAAAAAATTACGGGCTCCTTAAAACAAAAATCATTATATCAGCGAATTAAACCATTGTCAATCTTTAAAGAAAAAGGAATACTCGGACTTATTTGGCTAATTCCTCGTCAATGATCTTTTTGAAATTTTCAAACGGTTGAGCTCCGGTTACGGCTCGGCCGTTGATAAAAATGGCCGGGGTTCCGGAAACACCGACGGCCCCACCGTCTTTGATATCCTTTTGCACTGTTTCTTTATATTTACCGCTATCCAAGCAGCTGTTAAATTTATTGGCATCCACACCTAAATTAGCCGCGTATTGTTTAAGATCCGTCACGGTCAATTTCTCCTGATTGGCAAATAATTTATCGTGGAATTCCCAGAATTTACCCTGTTCGTTGGCACAAAGCGAAGCCTGGGCGGCCGGTTCGGCATTTTCGTGAAACGGCAAGGGGTAATTTCTGAAAACCAGTTTGACTTTATTAGGATAGGTCTCAAAAATTTTCTTCAGCGTCTCTTGGACTTTACCACAGTATGGACATTGGAAATCGGAAAATTCAACAATCGTTACCTTGGCCTGAGAAGAACCCTTGGCAGGACTACTGCCGGCAAGTTGCGCTGCCTCTTGAGCCCCTAAAGTTTTTTCTGCTTGAGGTTGCGGCGCAACCGATGATGGTGAAGCCTGAGCAACCTTACTGTCCCCCTTGCCACTCTCGAGATATTGAACCTTGGTAGAAAACATGCCGATTAAAAAAGCCGCGACGATTAGTAAGATAACAAGAATGGGCGTGGTTTTAGTATTCATATTAATTAATCCTCCTTCCAGGCAATAGCCTGTACCGGACAGGAATCAATGGAATTTTGGATATTTTCTTCTGTCTCCGCCTCTTGATCAATAACCTCGGCCTTGCCGTCATCACTCATCTTAAAAACTTTAGGACTTATGGCCGCGCACGTCCCGCAACCGATACACGTATTTTTATTAATGACCAGGGTTTTCATCTTTTGATGATCTCCTTTAAAATCAGGCTTTTACTATACAATAGACAAAATCTTCTGTCAAATTTTATCTTGAGCGACAATTTTTTGCAACGCCAAAACGTAAGCGGCCAAACGCAAATCAACCTGATATTTTTGCGCTATTTGCCAGATATCCGTCGTCGCTTTGGTCATTTTTTCATTAAGTTTTTTATTGACTTCGTCTTTCGACCAATATTTTCCGAGTAAATTTTGTTCCCATTCAAAATAAGAAACTGTAACCCCGCCGGAATTAGCCAAAATATCAGGGACAATCGTTATGCCCTTGGCGCTCAAAATCTTATCCGCCTCTTGGGTAATAGGATCATTGGCCATCTCGAGAATTATTTTCGCTTTGATTTTTCGGGCATTACCTTTATGAATAATGCCACCCATAGCCGCCGGCACTAAAATATCCACCGGGAGTTCTAAAAGTTTGTCGTTGGAAATTTTGACGCCGCATTTACCGTTAGCAACCGAGCCGGCACAATAGCAATTAGCAATTTGTCCTTTTCCTTTTTTGCAAACCATGGTTTTGGCCGGATCAAAACCTTCTTCAAAATAAATGGCTCCCTGCGAATCCGATAAAGCCATGATTTTAAAACCCTGTTCAAATAAAAATTGAGCGATAAAATAACCGACATTCCCAAATCCCTGAACCGCCACCGTCAATTTAGTCTTTAGTTTTTGGTCTTTAGTCTTTAGTTTATTTAAGATCGTCTGAAGAACATAAAGGCCCCCTTTGCCCGTCGCCTCTTCTCTCCCCTGACTGCCGCCCGAATTTAAAGGCTTCCCGGTAAAAGTCGCAAGAATCTCATTTTCTGTCAATAAAGGATGGTGTGCTACAATTTTCGACAACTCCACATTTACGGCTGTGCCATTATCTCTTAAAGACTGCGTGCTATGAATAAATTTTCGAGTCGAGGACAACAACGTGGAGTGAGAAAATTCGTGGCCACCAGCCCTAATATATTTACCATATTCATCTACCATCCAACCCATGATCTTGGCATTGGTATTGACATCCGGCGCCGGAACGTCTTTATAAGGACCGATCACGTCGGCAATTTTTTGAACATAACCACGGCTCAATCTTTCCAGTTCTCCTTCTGAAAGCTTTTTGGGATCAACCTTAATCCCTCCTTTACCGCCGCCCAAAGGCAAATCGGCCACGGCGCATTTAATCGCCATTAAGAAAGCTAAATTTTTAACTTCTTCCAAATCAACCTCAGGATGATAACGGATACCGCCCTTGTAAGGACCCAGAGCTGAATTATACTGGACACGATAACCTTCAAAAATTTTAATTTCACCATTATCCATCTTCACCGGAATAAACACTTCAAAAATTCTTTCCGGTGTCATGATCACCTTGAGAATATCCGGCCGGAGTTTTAAAAGCTGGCCGGCTTTTTCTAAAATATCTCTCATCTTAATAAATTTTAGGCGCTTTTTCGCCTTTTAAGAATTTAAAAGCCGAGGCTGCTGCCATCGCCCCTTGAGCGCAAGCCGTGATTAGTTGGGCCAATAATTGACCTTTATCGGTGATGTCGCCGGCGGCAAAAACGCCCGGCAAATTTGTTAACATCGCGTCCGTCACTTTAAGATAACCCACCTCATTAAGTTCTAAACCTAAATTGCGAGCCAAAGTCAGGCCGGGCACCGAACCGATTTCGATAAAAATACCATCCGTTAGTAAAAGATCTTGACCGTTATAGGGATGATCAAGTTTAGCCCCGGTTACTTTCTGACCGTCTCCCTCGATTGCCACCACGTTCGTCTCATAAATTATTTCAATTTTGGAATTGGCCCGAGCCTGTTCAATCCAAATCGGCTCGGCTCTAAGTTCTTCTTTTCGGTAAATTATGTAAACCTTCTTCGCGTAGGCCGCAGCGTGAACCGCTCCGGAAACGGCAGCATTGGCGCCGCCGATGACAATCACGACCTTGTCTTTATAAAAGGGAACATCGCAGGTCGTGCAAAAAGAAACGCCTTTACCTTGATAAGTATCTTCGCCGGGAATATTAAGTTTTTTTCTTTCGGAACCGGCGGCCAAAATGAGTGTTTTCGCTTCAAATTGTCGGCCCTGGCTGTCGGTCACTTTATAGCCTCCGTCAATTTTCTCGATTTTCGTGACCGTGTCGTAAATAACTTCCGCTCCCAAAGTCTTGATTTGTTTTTCAACTTTCTTTGACCACTCCAGGCCGGTGGTTGAAAGAAAAGCCGGAACGTTTCCAACCTCACCGGATAAAACAATGGACCCGCCTAAAACTTGACCGATGATTAAGTGTTTTAAACGATAACGGGAGGCGTAAATCGAAGCCGTCATCCCGGCCGGACCCAAACCGATAATCAAAAGATCGTACATAATAAATTAAGGATGAGAAATTAATTCTTTCAAGACTTCTTTAGTGGTCAAACCCGTTTGCCTTGTTACCTCTTTCCCCTCTTTGAAAAGAATGACCGTTGGAATACTCATGATGCCATATTTTTCGGCTGTTTTCGGCGCCTCATCAACATTAATTTTGGCGATTTTCGCTTTTCCCTGAGATTCTTCACTTAATTCCTCGATGATGGGCCGAAGCATTTGGCAGGGACCGCACCAGTCGGCGTAGAAATCAACCAAAACCGGTAAATCGGCTTTTAAAACTTCACTTTCAAAATTTTCATCAGTCAAAATAGTCATATCTGCTTCCTCATTTTATCACAAAACCAACCAGCTGCCCATCAGCAAAAGCAAAATGCCTAAAGAAAGTTTCATCCATTTTTTGCCCCGGTGTTCAAAGTCCTGAAGCTCAATTACTCTCCATTCACTGCCTTTCCAAACTAAAAGCAAAATCAGAAGTAAGGGCAAAACAAAAAGAAAATTATAGTAAAGAAAATAGAAAAGAACAACCAGCCCAGCTAAGCCGGCATTAGCCAAAATCGTCGCCGTCCCTATATAAATCGGTAAAGAACAGGGGGTTTCCAGAACCGTAACCAAAACTCCCAAAACCGCCGCCATTGGATACGAAACATTCTGGGTGAGTTTTTTTAAAAACGGTCGGGTCTGGGCCGGAATTTCCAAATGCGGCCCAAGTTGCGGGAAGAAAAAATCTTTAACATTAATCATCCCGGCTAAAAGTAAGACTGAACCCAAGATTTTATTAATATAGAACCGCACGGGAGTAATAGAAAAAAAGTTAATTGATTTATAGAAAAAAAGGCCAATAAAAAGATAGGTTAAAAAAACTGAAGCAATATAAACCAAACCTGTCAGCAATACCCGCTCCGGTTTTTTGGCAAAAATGACCAGATAAGTCAAAAGCAAAACGATCATGGTGATGGCACAGGGGTTTAAGGAATCAACTAAGCCGGCCAAAGTAACCAGAGGAAAAGAAACGAGCCCGCCGTTCTTGGCTAAACTGCAGGCAACAGTGGTACAGACACCCGTGTTCATAAACTATAATGTTACTTTAAACCTTTTAAGAAGTAAAGAGTTGGAAATTACCGAAATTATGGCTTCATGCCCGAACTCAAACGGGCAAATTCAATAAAAAGAAGAGTAAAAAGACCAATCATGATGGACGGAGCCAAGATTGATAAAACGTCTCTTTTCCCCGGTTTAAAACGCCTTAACAATAACGAATTACTGACCACCGAAACCGAACTTAAAGCCATCGCCAACCCCGCCAGCTCCGGTTTTAAAACCAAACCAATCCCCATAAAAACCCTGGCAGCAATCGGAATGCCCAAAACATTGTAAAAAAGAGCAAAAAACATGTTTTGTTTAATTTTGCCCAAGGTGGCCTGGGATAAATCAATGGCGGTCACCACGTCGCGCAAATCGTTTTTAACCATGACGATGCCACCTGTTTCCATGGCCACGTCGGTTCCCGAACCCATGGCAATGCCTAAATCAGCTTGGGCCAGGGCCGGCGCGTCATTAATCCCGTCCCCAACCATGGCCACAATCTTACCCAATTCCTGCAGTTTTTTCACTTCCCAAGCTTTATCCTCAGGTAAAACTTCAGCCAAAACATTTTCGATACCAACCTGTTGTGCAATCGCTTTGGCCGTCCTTTGGTTATCGCCGGTAATCATATAAAGGTCAAGACCTTTTTCCTCAAGCTTGGCAATCGCCTCTTTGGAGGTTTCCTTAACCTGATCCGCCACCGCCACCATCCCAAAAATCTGCTTTTCATTAGCTAAAACCATGACCGTCTTTCCTTGCTCCTCAAGCCACGACATCTCGCGGTCAAATTCCGTTAAGGTCAGTTTTTCTAAACTGGCGACTAGTTTACGGTTGCCAAAATAATAAGTATTGCCCTTAATTTTACCGCGGATACCCTGTCCCGGAAGCGCTTGAAACTGCGATACTTCTTCAAGTTTCAGACCCCGTCCCTGCGCGTGATTGTAAATGGCTTCGGCCAGCGGATGTTCCGACTGTTTTTCTAAACTGGCCGCGATCTGAAGAATTTCGCTTTCGCTCAAACCATTTAAATTAATAATGTCCGTCACCTCGGGCGTTCCTTTGGTTAAAGTTCCGGTTTTATCAAAAATAATGGCGTTAATTTTTTGCGCCGCCTCGAGCGGTTCTCCGCCCTTAATTAAAATGCCCTGCTCCGCACCTTTCCCCGTGCCCACCATAATGGCGGTGGGCGTCGCCAAACCCAAAGCGCAAGGGCAGGCAATGACAATGACCGATGTAAAAGCCATTAGGGCAAAGGATAAAGTTGACCCTAAAACAAAAAACCAAATACCAAAAGTTAAAAAGGCAATCATGATAACCGTAGGCACAAAATAAGCCGAAATACGGTCGGCAAAAGCCTGAATCGGCGCCCGCGAGCCTTGGGCTTCTTCCACCAACCGAATAATCTGCGCTAAAGTTGTTTCACTCCCAACTCTGGTCGCTTTAAACTCAAAACTACCGGTTTTATTCATGGTTGAACCGATAACTAAATCACCCTCTTTTTTTTCTACAGGCAAACTTTCTCCGGTCACCATGGATTCGTCAACCGACGATAAACCTTTAATAATTTCGCCGTCAACCGGAATTTTTTCTCCGGGCCTGACGATAACAATGTCGCCAACCACGACCTGCTCTAAAGGAATATCCAAGGTTTGCCCGTTTCTGACCACCCGAGCGGTTTTAGCCTGAAGCCCCATTAATTTTTTAATCGCTTCCGAAGTCCGACCCTTGGCTTTAGCCTCAAGCCATTTGCCCAAAATCACAAAAGTTATTAAAAAGGCCGCGGTTTCGAAATAAAGTTCCGGAATTTTCATTCCTTCTAAACCAATAAGACTTTTGTTTTGCAGAACAAAACCAAAATAATTAACTAAACTGTAAAAGTAAGCGACCGAGGTGCCGATGGCGATTAAACTGTCCATATTAAAAGTCTTCATCCGTAAGGATGACCACATGCCTTTATAAAAACCCGAACCAATAATAAATTGAACCGGCGTGGAGAGAATTAAGGAAATAATACCAACGTATGGGAGGAGAGCCGCGCTTCCCGGCAAAAATTTGAAGAAATCAAAAAACATAAAATAAAGCATCGGCGCGCTTAAGATTAAACTAATGATAAATCTGTTAAATAATTCTTTAATCTCTTGCTCTTTCTTTTTACCCTCTTCTTCACCTTTCCCTTCTTCAACCACCGCTGCCTTATAACCGGCTTTAGAAATTGCCTCAAGCAGTTTCTCTTTTGAGACTAAATTTTCATTAAAAACGACTGAGGCTTTTTCCGCGGTAAAATTAACATGGGCCTCAATAACTCCGTCTAGTTTTTTCAGGGAACGCTCAATAATCCCCGCGCACGAAGTACAATGCATGCCCGAAATCGAAAGATTGATTTTTGTTTTTTTCATTTTTTCGCGGGTAAAGTAATCATAGCCTAAAGATGCCGTTCGTTCAATCTTTGGTTAAGATTATCTTCTACCGCAACCGCAACCTCCGGCGCCGCCTCCGCAACTGCCGCCGCCAGCGGCCTTAGGATCCTGTTTGTCCTGGGGAACCGGACCGACCTGGGCCGTACCGCTGTTCTCAACCACCTCAAAATAACCTCGAATCATTCCCATCCAGCAGGAAAAATTGAGTCGGCCGACTTTTTGGGGCGTAAAAGCAATCGTGTTTAAACCGTCTTGCAGCTGTTTCTCAATCTTTAGGTCCGGCATAATGATAGTGCCGTTACAACCGTTAAGAGCCGTGGCGTTGATTCGCCATTCCACCGGCACGCCTTTTTTAATGGTAAAGGCCCGGGGCGTGTAACCGCTGTTATTAACCTCCATTTCAATAATCTGTCTGCCTGAGTCTGTCTTCCCTTGGACTTCAGGTTTTAGGGCACTCGAACCGCTTGTTTCGGCGGCCTGCAGGGTTAATGACGGCAAAGGCAAAGAAAGTCCTTTTAAAGCCAAACCGGTATTGAGATTAAAAAAGGCAAAGACAATCAGAATCACGACAATAACCTTAGCCAAGGCCGGGTCTTTAAGGGTTTTCATCGAGGTCCCTAAAGCACCGACACCTAAAAGAACCGGTAAAGTCCCGAGGGCAAAAAAGAGCATGGTTAGTCCGCTTTTGATAAAATCCGCCTGACCTAAGGCCAAAACCTGCATGCTTTGGGTAAACCCGCAAGGCAGGAAAAAGGTTAGACCCCCCATTAAGAAAGCCGCCTTATAACTTCCTTCTCCCTCAAGCTGGGAAAGTTTTCCTCCCAAAGAAGGCGAGAATGAAGACAATAATGATTTCATGGGCGGGACTAAGTTAAGAAGAGATAGAGCAAGGTAAAAGATAACCACGGCAACTAAGATGTTTAAGAAGGCAGAAAGAGTCGGTGAATAACGGAAATTGGTCCCGATTAAACCTAAAAGCCCGCCCAAAAGAAAAAAGCTTGCTAACCTCCCTGACTGGAAAACCAATTGCGGCATTAAAGGATTGGTTGTTTTCTGTTTAAAAGAAGCGCTTAAACCTAAAACAACACTGCCAACCACGGCCAAACAAGTCGAAAATGAGGCCACTAAACCAACCATGAAAGCCAACGGCAAGGACAGACTGGATTGATTAACGGTTGAAACCTGTTGGAAAAAAGGCAGTTGCGAGATGGTCGTAAATAAATAATAAAGGATGACAAGGATCGAACCGGCTTTAATCCAAGCCGTAATATTCCCCTCGGTCAAGGAAAAATGATTAAAAGAAGGCTGGGCTTCCTCGCCCGGAGCAAGACGATAACCGCAGCGGCAAATCGCCTCTTCAATCTCCTTTTTATCCAGGCTTTCGTCATGAATAACTTCCAGCATGCCTGTTTTATGGGAAACTTCCAAATATTTGACCCCGGCAATTTTTGACACCTCTTTATGAACTAAAACCTCACAAGAGGAACAATGCATGCCGTAAATTTTAACCGCGTGTTTTTTCATAAGCTTCCCTAAGTTTAACGTTTATTAATTAAAAATTCATGAAGAGGTGGTATGTTATAATGAGCGAAACGAATTAATCAAAGATATATCTATATTTTCACTCATTTATTACGAAGTAATTACGAAGTAAATGCTTGGCATATCTTTGATATAATGTGCTAGAACTTTTTATGCGTATTTTAATTATCGAAGACGAAAAACAGTTGGCCCAAAATATTAAAGATCATTTGGTCAAAAAGGGTGACGCCGTCGATGTGACCAATACCGGTGAAGACGGCCAATTCATGGCCGAATCAGAACCTTATGACGTCATTATCCTTGATTTGATGCTGCCGGATATTGAGGGGATCAAAATCTGTCAAAATCTTCGCCGTCAAGGCAATAAAACTCCCATTCTGATTCTGACGGCTAAAAGCAGTGTCGAAGAACGCGTGGCCGGCTTAAATGCCGGCGCCGATGATTATCTAGTTAAACCTTTTGCCCTTGCCGAACTTGAGGCCAGACTTGAGGCCATAATCAGAAGAAACCAGTCCGAAGGAAAAACCATTCTTAAAACTAAAAATTTAACCCTTGATCCGCAAAAACACGAAGTTAAACTCGCCGAAAAAAGAATTAACTTATCGCCAAAAGAATTTGCCATTGTGGAAATGCTTTTGCGCCGTCAGGATCAAGTCGTCACTAGAAGTATGATTATGGAACACGTCTGGGATTACAATTTTGAAAGCTTCAGCAATATCGTCGATGTCTTTGTCGCGACCTTGCGCAAAAAAATCGGTCCCAACTTTATTAAAACCGTCCATGGCCTTGGTTATAAAATAGAAAATGCTTAAAAAACTTCGTTTTCAGCTAACCGCTTGGTACTCCCTGGGGATTCTGACGACCATTGTTTTTTTGTTAATCTTTTTCTATTGGGCCACCAATAAAGTTTTTTACCAACAGGTTGACGCCACCCTGAACGAACATGTTCGGGCCGTTGCCACCTCGGTAGAACAAGGCGCCAAACAAGCCGGCTGTAACTGCCTTTCAAACCAATCGTCTTTTCTGGATGGTATTCTTCAAATGCCCGGTATGCCGACGGCCATTTTCGACGAAAATAACCAAATGGTTAAATCCTCGGCGGATTTTAATAACAATCCTCTTCTTTTCCAAAAAGCCTTTGTCCCGCCATTATATTTTAATGAACATCTCTCCAACCAAACTTATCGTTTTCTCCTTTATCCGGTAAAAACCAATGACAAGCAAATCGGTTCGGTCCTCATGGGCCATCCGATTGAAACTTTCTTAAAAACCCGGCAAATTCTTGCCCAAATGATTATTTTAATCATCTTGGTTATTTTTATTCCCGCTATTGCCCTGGCAAGATTATTGGCCGAAAGAGCTTTGTCTCGTCAAAAAGAATTTTTAACCGAAGCCGCCCATTCTTTAAAAACTCCCCTGGCCGTCATCCAAAGCCAAATCGAATCCCAACCGGAAAAATTTGACCGTACCGCTCTTCTTACCAATCTGCAAAGACTTTCTCAAGCTGTCAATCAGACCCTTGAATCAGCTTATTCCCAAACTCCCCTGTCAGAATCAGCAATCGTTAACCTTAATGCTCTTTTGGCAGAACTTGTGGAAATAAGCCAGCATCTTGGTCAAAAAAAGCATATAAAAGTTACCTTAAGTCTGACCCGGGAACAGATTTTCGTTAGCGGCAACAAACAAAAACTGGCCAAGGCCATCCTTTCGGTTATGGAAAATGCCATCAACTACGGAAAAACCAACGGCCAAGTCAAAGTTTCCCTGGCAACCGGTCAGGGGCAAGCCATAATTATGATCACCGATAACGGAACAGGGATCACCGAAAAGGATTTGCCTTTGGTTTTTAATCGCTCTTACCGAGGCCAAAATGCCCGAATCAAAGGCAATGGCTTGGGTCTTTTCATAACCAAAAATATTATTGAAGAGTTGGGCGGTCAAATTGCTCTTAAGAGCCAACTCGGCCAAGGGACCACGGTCACAATCTCCCTCTTAACATTATCTTAATAAATCTAAGAGTATCATTAAGACCAATTATGGCCGGCTTACGCTTCTGGATCTTTTTTACCCTGGTTTTCACCGTTTTGGTGATAACCGGAATTTCCCTAATTTCTTCTCAAAGCGGCAGTCCGCCGATTGTCGCTTATACGAAGAATGAAGAAAAACCTAAGCTAGAGATTGATAAGGTCGAGGTCAATTTGGGAAAAATCAACGTTTCCGAAGAGCAGAAAACCGATTTTTTTCTGACTAATTCAGGGACCAAACCCTTGCAACTTTTCGAAATTTCTTCAAGCTGCGGCTGTACCACGGCTAAGATCATCAGGGAAAACGGGCAGGAAAGCTCTGAATATGGCATGCATCTGAAAAAAGCTTCCGTTCAAGAGGTTCTCCCCAAAGAAAAAATAAAAATTGAGGTCATTTACCGGCCCTTTGTCATGCCGGTAAAAGGACCGGTCAGCCGACAAATCTACCTTCGCACCAATGATCCCTTATCCCCCAAGTTAACCTTAGCGATTAAGGCTCAAATCTTATGACTGGCAATTTTCTCTTCGGTATTTCCCTGACAGCTTCGTTTTTGGCGGGGAATTTGGCTCTTTTTGCTCCCTGTTGTCTGACTTTCTTATTGCCGGCTTACTTGGGAACCATTTTTAAAGAAAACAAAAAGGTCGTTTTTTATACCTTAATCTTTGCCCTGGGTCTTTCTTCCATTCTTATTCCTGTGGCTTTGGGCTTTCGTCTTTTGATTGATTTTTTTAATTTTTATCATCAGGGGCTCTATTATTTAGGAGCGGTTTTGCTTATTTTCATGGGTTTAACCACAATCAAACCTTTTTTTCACCTGCCGCAAGTTTTTCATCCGACCTCTTCTTTAAACGGTCAGGCTAATACTTTTTCCGTTTTCTCTTTGGGAGTCATTTCGGGCATCACCTCCTCCTGCTGCGCTCCGGTTCTTTTTGCCGCCGTGACCCTGACTTCTCTTTCCCCGACTCTTTTTCAAGCTGTTATTGTCTCTATCGCCTACGTTTTAGGCATTGTTTTCCCTTTATTTTTTCTTTCTTTAGGCTAACAGAAAACTCTGCAAAAAATTGACGCCACAAAACGCCGGAAGATTTACACGATTTTAAAAGTTATCGGCGGAAGTATTTTTATGATCAGCGGGGTTTCAATCGCCGTTCTGACCTTTTTGGGCAAAATTCAGATGTACCAAATGGAGAGTTACAGTTTAACCATCCGCAAAACGGTCTTTAATCTCGCCGGCTATTTTCAAAACCCTCTGGTAGACTTGTTCGTCTTTGGCTTCATTCTTTGGTGTTTCTATAAAGCCCTGCGGAGAGTGGAAGAGTAAGTAAACTTTATTCGGCTAAAGCGCTGTCAATGGTTTTTTTAATTTCTTCGAAAGGTAAAGCTCCGGAAATAAGCTGGGTTTTGCCGGTTTGGTTGTTGATTAAAATTGTCCCCGGTGTCCCGTTGACTCCGGCTTTTTGCCCGCCGGCTTGCTGCTCTTCGACTTTCTTTTGGTATTTTTTGTCTTCAAGACAGGCGGAAAACTTGTTTTTGTCCAAACCGATTTTCCCGGCAACGGCAGAAATCGTTTCGCTGCTTAAGGTTGAAGGGTCGGCAAAAATGCCATCCGTATACTGCCAAAATTTCGTGTTTCCGCCCAGTTCGTCGGCACATTCGGCCGCCAAAGCCGCCGGTAAGGCATTCGTGTGAAACGGCAAGGGAAAATGACGGTAAACCCAATTAACCTTATCGGGATATTCCTCCAGAATTTTTTTCATGGTGGGATGAAAACGTTTGCAGAAAGGACATTCGAAATCGGAATACTCAACTAACGTAATCGGGGCAAGTTTTTCTCCTCTTAAATGATCTTTAGCTACAACCGGCGGAACGTTATCGGCACTTGCCAAAACTCCGGCCGAACCGGGAAGAGGTGTCGGTTGATTCTTAACAGAAGGGGGGTTGACCAAAACATTGGCTTCCTTTTTAACCCCGGCGTTGGCGGCGGCTTGGATCTTTTCCAAAGATTGCGCCTTGGTCATTAAGTGCCCAAGAAGAAAGGAGGCAACGACCAAAAGAAGCCAAAACATCTCTCCTCTGGAATTGGCATTATTATTCATATAATTGACTTTGGCGTGTAACCGGAATTTTTAATGGTTTGTAAAATTTCTTCTTCGCTTGTTTTCTCTTCGTCAAAACTGATCTCGGCTAATTTTGCTTTTTGGTCAATTTGAACCCTCTTTACTCCGTCTAAAGCTTCCAGGTCCATAGAAATAACTTTGCCGCAGGCATCGCAGTGCATCCCCTCAATTTGTAATTTAATTGTTTTCATCGTTTTATAACGATAACAGAAAAAGAATTAAGAAGTTATGAAGATCAGGGTTAGTTATGCAAAAACCCTGATCGCTAAAATAATGACGAGAATCCCCAATAAAAAACTTAAACTTTGGCTTACGGCTATCTGACGCTTAAAAGAACGGTGCAGCTCCGGAATAAGATCAGAGGCGGCAATATAGATAAAATTGCCGGCGGCAAAAGCGACCAAAAAAGGAATTAAGAATTTTAAATTATTTAAGAAGAAAAAAGCCAAGAAAGCGCCTAAGAAGGCGAAAAATGCCGATAAAAGATTGACAAACAAGACATTGATTTTTTGCATTTTAAGATGCAGTAAAACGCCGAAGTTCCCCATCTCGTGCGGGATCTCATGAAAGAAAACCGCGATTGACGCCACGATACCCACGGGGAGACTCAACAGGAAACTGCTGGCAATCACAATACCGTCTAAAAAGTTATGTAAAGAATCGCCGATAACTAAAAGCGGTATTGTCGGCGCCGACCCTTCACATTCTTCCCTATCAGGACAAGCATGATGGTGAAACCAGGCAATAAAGCGTTCCAAAAAGAAAAAGGTCACGACGCCGAACAAAACGGCGGCCGAGATAGGCATAAACTCTTCACTTTTAGCCTCTTTAAAGCCTTCCGGTAAAAGGTCTAAAAAGGAAGCCGCAAGCATGGCTCCCGCCGCAAAAGCGACCAAAAAATGAGTTTTTCCCTCGATTAAATCGGCTTTCCATAAAAGAAAAACACCTCCGATCAAAGAAGCGACACTTCCCAAAAAAGTAAAAGTTATAACCCAAATTAAAAGAGGCATCTTAAAAAAGTAAACTTAAAAAAATAAATAATCCCGACATGACCCATAAATAGATCTGTTGATTTTTGACAAGGATTTCTCTTTTAATCACACCAAACCAACTGTTAAGATTGCCATTTTGGCGATAGGTCAACCACTGGCTGTAAATCATGCTCAGGAAAATGGAGAGAACCAATCCTGCTCCAAAAAGTGAACCGGAAGAGGTTAAAACAAATAAAGTGAAAGGGACGAAAATTGATTGAAAGAGGACATTTTTAAAAGGCGACGGCGATAAAGCAAAAAGAGCGTCGGCCAAATCTAAAAAATAAATACCCGCTAAACCTCCGGCGAGAAAAAAGATAATCCCCAAATTAAGCCGTAAACCCCAATGCCAGAAGATTAAAAAAAGAAAATAAGTTAGGGTAATAATTAAAAGTTTTTTGTCAGCCAGCAAGTTAGATGAATTTAAATAGGCTTTTAAACGTTCAAAAACCAAAGTCAATTGGCTTTTAGCTTGCGGCGTGATTAGCGTTTCATCCATTATTCCCATTGTTTCATTTTTAAACTTCCAAAGCAAGTTTAAACGTCTCGTTTTTTCGTTTCTTTTTGCAGGGCTTTTAGTTTCCACATAAAAAGACGGGCCCGGCTTTTGACTTTGCCGGCGTCTTTAACAAAACTAAGAGCCTGATCAAGAAGCGGCCTGGATATTTCTTTGGCGTATTTAATATAGAGAGCCTTATGAGAAAAATCACCCAGCTCGCGAGCGAGATAGTAACCGTAGGCCTGAAATTCTCGGGAAATATATTTATCTTGAGTTGAGTTAAAACCCTTTAAAATCTGTCCGATAGGTTTGAAATCTTGACTATTATTAACCATATCACACTACTCTTTTAACAATTAAACCGATTCATGGTTTTTTCCGGACCGTCCTGAAGACAGGTTTCTAAGGCTAGGGCGGCTTGTTTAAGCAGATGTTTGACCTCACTGGTTTCATTCAACTCAAAAGTCTTTAAAACATATTTTTCGATTTGCGCGTCTTTCCCTCGGCTCGGACGACCGATGCCTAGTCTGATTCTTAAGAACCGATCCGTGCCCAAATTGACGATCAAGGATTCCACCCCGTGATGGCCGGCGGCTGAGCCGCCGATTCTGATTTTGATTTTCCCCAAGGGCAAATCAACATCGTCGTGGACAACCCAAATATCAGAGGCAGAGATTTTATAGAAGTTGGCTATCTTGGCAACAGCTTCGCCCGAAGCATTCATAAAAGCCTGGGGTTTAACCAAAATAACATCCTTAGTTAAACGGCAAATTAAGGAACTGAATTTTGGCGCCTCTTCCCATTTAACCTCTCCTTTAATCTTATCTTTGGCCAAAGCCTCAACCACCCGAAAACCTAAATTGTGCCGGGTTTTTTCATACTTGCTGCCCGGATTACCTAAACCGACGATTAATTTCATAGGGCAAATTCATTCTACAATGAAAATCGGAAATTTACTAATTTAAACACGAAAAAACCACCACCTCGGTGGCTTACTAATGATATTCACTAATTACTAACATCTCTATCTATATCAATTCCTTATGTTTATCCCATTTTCGCCAACTGTTTTTCGGCGAGATTACCAACGTAAGGAACTTTATACATTTCTCCCTGAAAGGCTTTCCACATACAAACAATCCAGAGAATAAAGCCTAAAAGAGAAAGAAACAGCCCAGCCAGCCAACCTAACAAAGGAATAAAACCCAAACCGACATTAATGATAAAGAGTCCGCCGAATAAGATCGTCGACTGCATCGCGTGGAACCTGACGAATTTTGATTGTTTCTCAATCAAAAGAAAAACAATCCCCGTAATGAAACCTAAAAGATAAGAAACGGCCCCCATTAAATTTTCATTACTCTGCGCTTCTCCCATATTTTCACCCCCTTTCAAAAAAAGATGGTTACGACTTCAAGCATACTAAGAGCCCGTCTCTTTTGTCAACGGGTATTTTAAAATTAAAACAGACTCATCTGCTCTTTATCCTCCGGAGTTTCAGCGGAGGATGATTTTTCCTTATCCCAGATTTTGACGGTGCCAAAAACTCCATCGTAACCAGGATCAATCACAATTTGTCCGCTTCTGACCCTTCTTATTCCCTCGGCGACTTTTTCTCCGGAAACCTTGGCTATTTCTTCAAGCGGCATTTCAAGTAAAACTCCAAATTCTCCGGTTAATCCCGGCAGACTTAAATTATGACGAAGATTAGTTAATTTTTGATATTCATTTTGAATCTTTTGCGAGGCCGGCAAACCACCCATGGCTTCTGATAAAATCTCCTGTAAGGGCACTAACATGGCGTATGGCGGTCTTTCCTCATATCCTATCCATTTTACGCCAAATTCGTCAGTTTTTAGTGTTAAGTCTTCAGTTTTAAGGTCTCTTGTCGCCAGTTGCTCAACCCGATGCATCACGCCGATAGTTAAATGCCTGCCGCAAACCGGACAAGTTTCGCCTAATTTTTTTGTCTCCTCTGGTGATTGTTTAATCCCGCAGGCGCGATGCCCGGTGTAGTGATATTTCCCCTCCTCCGGATAGAATTCAAGCGTATAAGCAATGCGCGCTTGGTTATGAGTTATAGGTTCAAGGTTCGGAGCAATGGCGCTTCTAATGGTCTCATAACTCAGGACCCCTAACTCATCACTAATTTCGAAAATGGTTGCTTCACGCCCTAATTTCGGTCCGGAGTGAGCGTCAGAGCAGGAAAGAATTGACCGAGTATCAAGTTCACCAATCCGCCAATTCATTTCAGGACTGCTGGAAAGTCCCGTTTCAATCGCATAAATATATTTGGCCATATCGCCAAAACACTCATCAATAGAACCAAAGCCGGATTCAGAACCGTATAAAGAAAACCAGGGGGTCCAGACATGGGCCGGAATAATCAAAGCTTTCTCGTCAACCGATAAAATAATTTTGACCAAATCCGAAGCCGGAATACCGGTAATCGGCCGACCGTCGGCAATTAAATTGACGCCTCTTTTTGTTAATTCCTGGTTAATTTTTTCGGCCGTCTCAATTGAGGGCGCTAAAACAACATTATGAATACGATGTCCCTTGCCGTTTTGCGAATAGATACTGGAAATTTCGGTAGATAAGATAAATAATGGATCAGCCGCGCGGGAATCGGAATTACTTTTTAATCTAAAAAATCCTTCCGTTACTTCTTCTAAATTGGCTTTGATTTCTCGCAACCACAAAGGGTGAGTCCAATCACCGGTGGCGACCAAACCTATCCCCTTTTGAGAGGCCCAATGGCTAATTTGCGGTAAGGTCATTTCCTGCGAAACCGCGCGCGAGTACTTAGAATGCAGATGTAAATCGGCAATAAATTTCATATTTCAAAAGATCAACGAAGCCGAAACAAACAAAAACATCCCCAGTGTATGAGAAATCCAGGCAATGATAATAAATTTCCGGATATTCATTTGCGAAACACCTAAAAGACTGACGCCCAGCTCGTCGGGTAAGGGCGAAATAATGATGATGGCCCCCAGAACCGGTAGCGTCCAACCAAAATAACGGGTATGCAGAATTTTTTTCAAATGACTGCCGGTAATCTCGTTATAAATCGGTTCAATTTCAGTATCAATTTCGTCTTTCACGAAACGAAAAATAATTAAATCTCCCAAAACGGCTCCTAAACCAGCCAATAAAATAATCTCCAGGGGCAATAAAGTTTGAGCTAAAGTCATTAAAATTAAAGCACCGGTGGCAATGGTGAAAGTGGAAACAAACAAAGCTCCTGCCAAAATGGCGCTAAAATAGCCATAGCTTCCTAAACCAATAAAAAAATCATGAAACCATTTATTTTGACTGAAAAACCAAGCCAGTAAGATTCCCAAAAGAAAAAAGATAAGATTTTTATGCTTCCAATGAAATAAAAAAGTCATCAACTAAAGTATAACAGAAATCTTAATTCACGCTAGTGGAGAACAGATTTATTTTGCCTTATATACATTTTATTAAGCTCGTCAAGCGAGGTCGCGTCTTCGGGCGTCTTATCATCCCTAAAGTCCACCAAACGCGGAAATCTAAGGGCCAGTTTGGCCGTATGAATTGGTGATTTTGTGATCTCGTCAGCTTTGATAACGGTCATCAGTTTCGGTTCAACCCAGACATCACAATCCATCCCCTTATTGACATCATATCTCGTCGGTTTAGTTTTTAGTGTTAAGTTTTTCGTGTTAAGTTTCAAAGTTTTCCATTCTTCATCAGTCAATCCGGTACCGATTTTAGCAACCGTCTTGAAGGTATCGGATTTTTGATCATAAACCCCGATTAAAAAGTCGCCAATGCCAAAAGTATTCCTCTTTCCCTGTCCAAAGTCATAACCCATCACAAGCGCGTCAATGGTATCGTCAATTTTTCCAGAGTATGATTTTTTGTATTTGATCCAATTCCAGCTTCTGGCGCCGGCCTGATAAACGCCGTCCAGTTTTTTGGCCATCACTCCTTCCAACCCCTTATCAATCGCCTCTTGAAAGAGAAATTCGATTTGTTCCGGCTTTTCCGCGATCGTCATTTCCGACAAAATTAAAGTTTCCCCTTTGCCTAAAATTTTCTCCAAAAATTTTCTTCTTTCCAAAAAACCAAGACCGATTAAGTTTTGACCGTCAACATACAGACAATCAAAACAAATCAACCTTAGGGGCACGCTTTCGGCTGTTTTTTCAATATCATATTTCCTTTTTCTCTGCACCGTTTCCTGAAAAGGCAAGTATTCACCTGTTTTGGGGTTATAGGCAATCGCCTCGCCTTCAAAAATGGCTTCATCGACTTTAATCTGTTTTTCTACTCCCCGGACAAGATCAGGAAACATCAAGGTCGTATTTTCCATATTTCTCGAAAAAAGGGTAATTTTTAAGTCTTGAGTGTTATGTTTTAAGTTTTTGGCGTGAACCGCCACTCTAAAGCCGTCAATCTTTCCCTCAATGGCGCATTGACCGATTTGTTTAATGATTTCCTCCCCTGAGGAAAGTCGTTCCGCCCGCGCCATCATGATTGGCGTTCCCACTTCCGGCTCGACCTTTTTTAAACCACCTAAACCGTCTTTTTTAATAACTTTGGCGATAAACCCGAGGTCGGGTCTGACGTTAAAAGCCTTTTCAATTTCTTTTCTTTTCTCTTTTGTCCCCGAAACCATCCAGGACAAAGCGTCTAAAACCGTCATGTCGGAAAAACCTAACCGCATTTTCGCCAGAGGGATGCGAACCAAATAACGAACCGAAAGAGGATCGGCGTTTTCAATTAGAAAACCAAGCATTTTAATTTTTGCCTCCTGAGATCCTTCACCGGAAAATTTCGCAATTTTCTCTAATTTTTCAAAAACCTCACCGATCTCTAAAGCCCTAACGGCATTAATAAGACGCAGGTTTTGAGCTTTGAGCTTTGAGGCGGTAATCCCCAAATCACCCTCATTTTTATAGGTTTTCTCGACTTCGCCGGCCGAAATTCCTAAGCCGTCGGCAATCGCCCGAATCATCATCCGATCTGCCACCCCGAATTCCAAAGGCACGAAAAGAGGCGCAACTCGACCCTGGGTTAGATAACAGATTTTGTCGATTTCCGTAGCCGGTGATTGACCTAGGAGTTCTGCTAGAATTTCGGTCATGGTGTTACGCGAAGAAGTCTGTTCTAGTTTTTGAAAATATGAAGCCAGTTTCGCAAATTTCATCTTAAAATAAAGAAGTACGTCCCTAAAATAATCAGCAAAAAGATCAAACCAAAAAAAAGGCTTGTCCAGCCGGATTCTTGACGTAAAATCTTATGTAAACCTTCAACGACTAAAGTCAAGGCAAAAAGACTCGGCAATACCAGAGCAACATAGATAAATTCCGGTTGATTAGGATTCATTTTAGCCCTTTAAAATATAACGGGCGGCTTTCGTTGTTCCCTCTTTCTTGATTATACCTTTCTTGAGCAAATCTTTTAAGTCCCGTAAAATCGTGTCTTCGGAAATCATCGGCAAAAGCTCGGCAAATTGCTTGTTTTGTAAGAAACCGACTTTTTGAATATGGTCAATAATTTTCATCTGTCTTTCTGATAGGGCTATTTGTGTTCCGCCGATTTTTTCTTTAAGTTTTAAATCAATCGAAAGACTCTGGACTTTTTCTTTGATTCTGGTAAGCTCGATCGCCAAGCCTTCGGTAAAATAATCCAACCAATCCGTTAGGTCATAATTCTCTTCCGGTTTAACCGATTGCAAGGCCGCGTAGTACCGGCTCGCATCCTGATCGTAATGCTCCTCTAGTGAAAAAAACTTTTTGATATCATAGCCTTCTTTAAAAAGGACTAAAGTGGCGACCGCCCTGGCCACCCGGCCATTGCCGTCTAAAAAGGGATGAATTCTAACGAGTTCATAATGGGTCACTCCTGCCTTCAAAACCGGATGAATCTCTTTTTCCTGCCTTAACCACTCAATAAAATCATCAACTTGATAAGGAACCTCAAGGGCGGGTGGCGGACGGAAAACGACTTCCTGGGTTTGGGAATTTTTGACCACCACCTGTTTAGTTCTAAATTGACCGCACTCTCCCGCTTCAAGAATCTTCTCCGTGGTTAATTTATGCATGGTCTTAATCGTTTCCGCCGCAATTTCCCCGGTAAAGGAATCAATAAAACGCAAAACCTGGCGGTAATTGATGACTTCCTGAATATCCCGGTCGCGGCCAACAATTTCTTTGCCTTCTAAAACCTGCGCGGCTTCCGTAAAGTTCAACTCATTGCCTTCAATATGGGTTCCGTAGTGAACGGTACGCAAAATCGCTTCGTCCCGGAATTTCTTTTCCCAGGCCGGCACCAGGGGGGCGTTCATAATGACTTCCCTGGCGGCTTCGGTTATCCCAATATTTTTGAGGATTTTGTTACTAATCGAATATTTCGGCGTGTACATCGCTTGCTTATTTTCGCATAATTCCCGCAAAAAAACAACAGGAATTGGTAAGGGATGACGTGTGACAATTTTTGACAACCCCGCCCTTACGCCTCATACCTATTCTTGTCCTGAAAACTTCGTGCTAGTGCACGAGACAATGATTCATCTAAAGACAACGCGGGGTGAAAAAATTCGTCACCGTCAGCCCAGTCATCGTGCCATTAGTTCTTTCATTGTCTGGGGAATTTGCTCGGCTAAATCCGAAGCGTTATAGTAAAAACCAACCCTGGCTGCCAATTCTTCTCCGGCCTTCTTATTGATTAAAGAGGCGCCGCAGGCCGCCAAAAACAAATCATTTTTACAGGCTAAGGCCGCGGCTAAACCGGCCAAAACATCACCCGTACCGCCCTTTGTCATCCCCTGGTTACCGCCTTCGCAAATTTTACATTCTTTCGGAGAACAGATTAAATCCCGCTGACCCTTAAAAAGAATCGTACAGCCATATTTTTGCGCCATGGCTTTAATATTTTCTTCTTTCGCTTCCATTTTGAAAAGAGTGGCAAATTCTTTTTGGTGAGGTGTCAATAAACAATTTTTATTAAGCCAACTCGCTTCCATTTCCGTCAGGCTACCGGCATCAACCACCCATTTCTTTTGCGGATATTTCGTCAATAACTTTCCGGTTATTTCTTTTGTCCCGGGCTCGCGCATTAAACCAGGCCCGATCAGGATAGCGTCGGACTCCTCAATGTAGCTTTCGACTTCTTCTCTGGGCAGAGTGATAAAATCAAAAATCTCGGCCCTAAGCGTTTTCGTTAGCTCATTATTTTCAGGAATGGAAGCGTAAAAAACCATATCCACGATTCTTGAGGCCACTTTTAAAGCCCACAAAGAGGCGCCGTGAAAAAGTTTAGAACCGCCGATAATGGTTAACTTCCCGTTTTCGCCTTTGTGCGATTCTTTACCTGCTAGATAAAGTTTTTTTAAATCCTCAATCGTCACTTTTTCCATAAATCAACCTAATTCTATCACTTTTATTTGATCCTGATAATTTTTTTCGACCAAATGTAAATCGGTCGTCGTCATAATCGTTTGCTGCCGGGGAATAATTTCCAAAACATAATGACGGTGCTCATGGTCCAACTCGGAGAAAATATCGTCCAAAAGCAAAATTGGCCTTTCGCCGGTTTTGACCGTCATGTATTCCAGCTCGGCCAATTTAAGCCATAAAATCGCCATGCGCTGTTCTCCCCGAGAACCAAAAAGCGAAAGATCTCTACTTCCCAGCAAGAATTTAAAATCGTCACGGTGGGGTCCAACCAAAGTCGCCGCGGCGGCCACTTCCTCTTGAGCATATTGTTCTAACCGCGAGTCAGAAATAACACTTTTGTCGTATTCGATCTGGAATGGCTTGCCTTTGGCGATTTCGGCCAAAACCGAAGATCGGTTAAAAAAATTAAGAAACTCAATCCTTTTATCAGTTAAGAGCGAACCATTCCTTATCAGAAGCTGGTCCCAAAAAAGTAACTGACTTCTGGAAAGACCTTCGTCTCTAATCCTTTCTAAAAGTTTATTTCTCTGCCGCAAGCCTTTCTCGTAAGACAAAAGAGACCGCCTGTATTCCCTGTCAATTTGCGTTAAAACAAAATCTAAATATCTTCGGCGCCTTGAGGGTGAGTCGGTCACCAGCTCCATATCTTCCGGCCAAAACAAAACAACGCGCGTGAAACCGACAAAATCAATCATTCTTCTGCTGACACCGTTGACGAAATATTTTTTATGGGGTGTCGGCTGCCCAGCGACCTGACCGGCAGTTAAAAGGATTTCCAGATCCGTTTTTCCCTCACTTTTGTCATCTTTTGATACTGTTTGATATTTTATTCTCGCCAACTCCTCTCCTTCTTTAATCATCTCTTTTTCTGTTTCCGCCCGAAAACTTTTGCCGGTAGCCAAAAGATGAATCGCCTCTAAAATATTAGTCTTTCCGGCGGTATTCGGCCCGAGGATTAAACTTGTTTTAGGAGAAAAAACAAAGGCTTTTTCTTTAAAACTTCTGAAGTTTTTAAGGCTTAATTTATCTAAATACATTACTTTTTCTTCTCAAGCAGAAAAAGAGTTTCCATAAAAACAGGAAGGCTTGGATAAAATTTTTCTGCGGGTTTTAGGTTAAGTTCTTTCCAAAATTTATACCACCAGTTTTTCCCAAAAACAGAAACGTGAGAA
The DNA here is from genome assembly GCA_023473585.1 of Patescibacteria group bacterium. Taxonomy (NCBI): domain Bacteria; species Patescibacteria group bacterium. The sequence continues at coordinate 25,803 of JAMCYU010000009.1, forward strand.
ATATCCGGACCATGAAAATGTTTAATCCATTGATTCTCGGTCGTAAAGATTTTATGTAAAACAAATTTCTGAGCCACCCGATTACATTCTAAAACCGCTACTTTTAAATCTTCGGTCGGAACATGTTCCAAAACATCGGCTGTCGTTACGACCTCAAAAGAACTGTCTTTGTAGGGTAAAGACATAATATTCCCCATTTTTAAGTATTTTTTAACTTGCGGTCTGGCCTTGGATAAAAGATACTGACTAATTTCCAATCCTTGAGCTTCAACCCCTAATAACCTTAAAAAATAAACCATTTGCCCGGTTCCGCAACCCACATCCAAAAGCGTCTTGGGATTTAGAAGTAATTTAATCTTTATCGCCCGGTAAATATCCCTTAATATGCGCCGAAATTTAACAAAAGAGTCAGTTGTATAGCCTTTTCTTTCGCCGCTTTTACCTCCCTCAAAATAAGCCTGATTATAAAAAGAGGCATCAATTTGAAAAGGAGCAATAACCGTGCCGGTAAATTTTTTACCCTCAAAAACTTTTTCCAAATTTTCCAAATTATCACCCCGCAGGACAACAACGGTTAAACCTATTTTTTGGGCTAATTTTGAAGCTATGGGATCAAAAGGAGTGTTCAAACCGGGGTTCCAAACATCACCGACTAGCGTACGAAAATACTCCCAAGAGGTTCGTTCAATCGGCGTCGCGTCCTTAAATTTAGCCGGATCCTTATCATAAACCATATCAATATTGGAAAGGTTAATTAAGGTTTTGGATTTATAATCTCTTGCCAATAAAACCGCGTTATAATCAGTTGACCATCCCGGTTTCCAACCAGAACAAATAATGACTGGATAAGTGTCCGTGTCATATTTGACATCATATTTATCAATAACTCGAGGGTGAGCTAGGTCTTTAAAGATAGTCCGTAGAAGATGAGCGTTAATTCTTGTCGCATGAACACCTAACCAGTCAAGATCGTCATCGGTTAATTTTTTCCCCATCACCGCCTGGCCGGCATCGCGATAATGCCTGGCAATTCTGCCGCCGCCGCAAACGATAAAAAATCGCTTGCCAAGGCTGACGTGTTTTCTGATAAAATCATTAAATTTTTTGAGGAATTCGGTATTAATACCACCATTAGGGACGATTAAAGAACCACCCAATGAGATAATTATAAATTCTTTTTTCATTTTGGTTTCAAACAGTAATCGGCCTCGTCTGAAGAAGATAAATTTTTTCTTTTTGGGCCGCCCATTCAAGATCCTGGGGTTTTTGGTAAAAATTCTCAATTAAAAGCCCAAGGCTTGCCAATTGAAAAACTTCTTCGTCATTAAGAACCGGTTTATGGCTTTTTAATTTCCGCTGAATAATTTTTAAGTCCGTTTTTTCAACCACAAATCTATCTGGCTCAACGATTCCGTCAACAACCTGTGTTCCTAAACCCCTGGCCGCCTCAATAATAATCAATCTTTCGTCGTCTCGCAAGACGTCTTTAGTAAAGATAACTCCTCCTTTTTCTGCGTTAATCATTTCTTGAACTAAAACCGCCATCTTAATTTCATGCATGGGAATTTGGTGATATAAAGTGTAAGCAACAACTCTCTCTTCATATAAAGAAGACCAACAGGTTTTGATAAAGTCGAAAACTTTTTCCTCTTTAATGTTTAAATAGCTTTCAAATTGACCGGCAAAAGAAGCGAAAGCAAGATCTTCGGAAGTAGCCGAAGAGCGAACGGCCAATCTTTTTAATTTATTTTTAAAAATTTCTTGGTTAATTTGTTCTTTTAAATTCTTGGGAAACTCTCCTTTTTTAATTTTCCTTTTAAGTTCACGACAAATGTTTTCAAGAATACTTCTGTCATTTTGCAGAGAAAGCCGTTCCAGAAGATAACCTAGATTATTTTTCTCAAAAAAAAGATCAAAAGCGACGGTGGTTAAAACAAAGGCGCCGGGAACGGGCAAATCACGGCTAATTAATTGCGCTAGACGAAAAGCCTTAGCGCCCACAATCGGTTCATCTTTCTTCTTTACGGCCGGAAGAGGTAAAACTAGAGGCATCATAGTCTTTTAACTGCTAATTCTCCATTTTTTGTTTCAACCAGCACCTTATCTTTGTCCTTAAAAATTTGGTTACCTATAAAAACAACGAGATGACCAGTCTCCCGAAAAATAGTGGCCGCATGGCCGGTGCTGGCTGAACCAGGGTAAAGAATGATTTTTTTGTCCTGACTGTTGGTAGCAAGAAAGGTTAAAAGATTCATTTGTCTTTTTTTGATGACTATCGGATCTACAAAGATAATTCTTTGCTCCTTACCGATTTTAGGCAAATCACTTTTTGTATTAAGACGAAAGACACTTCCCTCTTCTTTGAGGTGGGGCGCCTTCTCTTTAGTTAAAAGGAAAGGAATACATTCCCTGAAAAAAAGGCCCTCTCTTTCAAAAGCAAACTCCATCCGATGAGGCCCGTAAGTTTTAACAAAATGTTTGAAATAAGAAATTACCTGGAGAATTTGTTTGTCGGAAAACACAGCTTTGTTCCATAAATTTCTGGGAATTTTTAGGCTTCTAATCATTAAATCATTATTTACCTCCAGGTCTTCTTTCTTCTCCGCCACTACTTTTTCTAGAATCTTTTCCGTTTCGAAATCGACAATATAAAAATCATGAGGAAAACTTTGAACCCCTTCATCCAAACCATAAATAGCTTCAATAATAACCTTTTGCTGGCTGTTGGAAAGAGTCAAGCAACCGCCGCCGAAGGGGGCCTTAGGATCAATCCAGGGATGAATAATGACTCCAATTTTAGCGCCTTTCTTATTGTATCGACTTTGGCAGGCAAAATTATAGAGCTTTTCTACGCCTTTAATCATGTCTTTGGCGCTTCTTACTACCGAGTAGGGGCCGGGAGGATTGGTAAAACCGGGAACAGAGAAAGCCCGACCGACATAAAATCCCCGCCGAGGATATTTCTTCTTTAAGTTAAAAAAAACCGCCTCAATCTCTTTTTGAAGCGGTTCTGTTATTCCCTTCTTTTCACAAAGAAGAAAGGCTTGATTGTCAATAATCTTAACGTCAGGAATTGGCAATCTTGCTTTGGCTAATTTTTTAAATCCCTCAACTCTTTCCGTTTTAATTGAGGATTCTAATAAATCTTTGACGTATTTCATTGGGCTTTAAAAATCCCACCATATTGGTGGACTGAAATATCTTACATAATCAATGAGTTTTTGTCAAATAGCTGTGCTGAATATCGTAAGACTTTATTTTAATCGTTCCTTATAAAGTCAGCCTTCTGCTCCTCTCTAACCATTCTTTTTTTATTAAAGCAGCTTGTTCGGGAACATAGTCCCAATGAGAAGCTTTTGTAATATGAGCTCCTCTGGGAACAACCAGCTTATTATGATGACCGTCGATAATGATCGTGCTCATCCTTAAGTTTTCGGCTAAGTCCACATTATCATCTATCATCAAATGGGCTCCCAATTTTCCTATTTTTTCTTGTTTCCAGATTTTTTCTTGAGGGGTTAAAAGTAAATGGGCCGGCATACATATAACTTCAGCTTCGGGATAACCATTATTTCTTAACCACTCAACCGTAGTTTGGTAAACGCCATCAGGCCTGCTCGTCACATAGGCAATAAGCCTACCAATCTCTGTCAGTCTCCAAAGTCCTTTAACCGATCCCTCAACTGTTCTATGATTCTTGACAAATTCGGAATTACAGCGCAAGTCATTCATAACTTGAGAGAGTTCTTTAGCAAAAGAACACCACGCGGGAACATTTTGAACATAACCGTGAACCGCTACTTCTTCTGGAGTTAAATTTGTCCCAAAGCGCGCGTTGAGAAGAGGGATATAGTCTCCCCACGAATCGGCTAGGGTCTCATCAATGTCACAAACAATCCTAAAGCTGTTTTCTAACTCGTGAGAGGGAATAAGTTCTGACGTAATCGGTAAGATAAAATCTTCTTTTTTTGTCATCATAGAAAAGAAATTCTATTCTAGTCCGAAAACCAAAAACTAGCAAGTTTTATTGACAACATAAGAAAAACGTGATATATAAAGACTCTGGAGAAAATTTTATGGTAACAAAATTAGAAGTCAACGTTGACGGAACAAAATTCAGCCCAGATCTTCGAGCAAAGGGAGTTGACGAAAAAAAAGCTTGTGGTTTAATTAGAGAGATCCTTGACGGATACAACGGTCCGGGAGCCGGACCTCAAGGAAAACTTTTAAAAGGCCTGAATTTAACAATAAATGGTCAGGAGAAGAAAACTAGAAAAGAACCTCCTAAATTATCACCAGAAGACCATCAAGGATTGGCAGAAAAATATAGAGAGCTCGCTGATGACTTAATACAAAGAGCTAAAAATGATCCTTCTCTTTGTCAACCATGGTTTAATGACGATGGCGAAGAATGCCCACCTCCAATTACTCTTGTCCCTCAATTGAGCCGGCTAGCTAACCAATTAGAAGCTAAATAAAAACAATTTATGATCTTAAACCCCGAAAGTGGAAAACCACTTTTGGCTGATTACACCGGTCATTCTCCAAAAATTCTTGTCAGTGAAGGAAATTTACTTGGCCATAACCCAGCCATTGAGGGATTTGAAGGCAAAATTCAGGCTTTATGGCAAGAAGCCTGCGGGTCTTTCAGAACAAATAAGGCCAGGATTACTAAAATGCTGGAAATACTGCCGGCCGATTTAAGAATTCCTCAAACGGTTATCCTTTCCCAAGATAAAGATGGACTGCGAGGAGAGATTGAACAAGGAATAAGGGACAATAGAGAGATTGGTTTAAGAACCTGTTTTAATAACGCACAGACTCCACCAGCGGGAACTGCTCCTTGGATTATGGGCTTGAATCAAGAAAAACTGGTATCAGCTTTTTTTGACGAGCAACCGCTTCCAAAAACTCCTATTTGGACAGGCTTTCAAGAAACTTATCGGGACTGGCAAAAATATCCGGGTCTGACCGAAATTATCGTTATGAAAAATCCGCCTGGTTTAGGCAGAGGAAACTTAAGGGGAAAACATTTTGTCTTCCGGGTTGAAACCGTTGATACCAATTTACGAGCCGAACTAAGAATTGGAACAGACCAAATGCGTGACATTGAAGGCAGGGCCAAGCGTGCTGATTTGATTGAAATTACAATGGACATCTCTGAAAACGGTTATGGGATTTTCATTCCCGGCAAAATAAAACTCGAACCGGGTAGAAATTATCTTACTAAACACTTAAAAATTCGATCATTCCCCTATAAAATTACTAAACAGGTCATGGAAACCGTCTTTGGTCAGTGGTGCCCTCAATTTTATTATCTTTTATTAGCCTTGGATAAATTTGGTTTGGGAGCGATTGAATTTCAGGGTCGTCAAGACAAAGGGAAAGTTACATGGATTTTAGCCCATGGTTTCAGGGGTGTAAGAGAAGAAAAAATGACTTATCTTTGACATTTTGGGCAATAAAAGGTGCCGCGGCCGCCCAAAACGATTCTTTTGATTTTACCGCCGCAAGAATTCGGACAAGGTTTCCCGTTTTTTCCATAAACCAAAAAATGTTCCTGGTAAGCGCCTTTTTGCCCATAAGCATCTAAATAATCCTGATCAGAAGCGCCGCGGTATTTTAAACCCAAGCGTAAAACAGCTTCTATCTTCGTCAATAATTTTTCCGCCTCTTTATCTTGTAGGCTTTTGGCGGGACGGCGCGGATCAATTTTAGCCAAAAATAAAGCCTCACCAGCGTAGATATTGCCGATCCCCGAGATCTTCGTTTGATCCATCAGGATAATTTTTATCGGCCGGCTGTTTTTTTTCAGGATTTGTTTGAATTCCGCTAAGGTTAAATCATTTAAGGGCTCCGGACCAAAACCGGTTAAAATTTTTTGAAGTTCTTTTTCATCTTCAATCAGCTTAATCCAACCGAATTTGCGCGAATCGGCAAAGCGCAACTGGGTCTCGTCAGAAAAACTAATAACGACGTGTGTCCATTGATCTTCCTTATCATTTTTCCGGCGATATAATAAGCGTCCGGTTAATTTTAAATGGACAATTAAAATCCTGCCGTTATCAAGAAAAATCTGTAAAAGTTTGGCCCGTCTTTCAATTTTAAGAATCTTGGTGCCAACGATAGCTTGAGTCACCACACTCAATGATGGCTGGACCTGTTTTGGGCTGTTCGTTTCGATGGCCACGATTTTCTTACCCACGATCAACTTTTGTAGGTCCTGACGAATGGTTTCAACTTCCGGCAATTCCGGCATGAAAAGCCTCCATTTTTTCTTTCACAAATTCCAAAATTTCCTTTTTAAATCTTTCCTGGCTAAATTTCGCGGCCTGCTTTTGGCATTCGTCTTTAGCATATTTTTTTATATCAAAATGTTTCAAAACATTAATTAATGAATCAGCGGTATACTCATTGAAAAATTCTCCGGTTTTTCCCTCAATCACGGTTTCCAAATATCCTCCGCCCCGAAAAGCAATCACGGGCCGACCCGCGGCCTGGGCTTCCACGGTCGTCATGCCAAAATCCTCATCATAGGCCAAAGCTAAAAAAGCACGGCATTCGCCATAAAGCCTCCATAAGTCTTTGTCTTCAACCCGACCCAAAAACTCAATCGTTCCCCCTTGAGCTTCTTTAAGCTTTTTCTCTTCCCAATGCAAGCCCACCGGTTCGCCGACAATTTTTAAATTGATCTTTAATCTATTCGCGGCCTCAATCGCTAGTTCAAGACCCTTGGCACCGGCTAGTCTGGCCACAACCAGGAAATAATCCTGAGGCTTTAGATTTTTCGTCGCCTGAATGATTTCGGTGACTTTAACCGGCGGATAAATGACTTTTGAATCGCGCCGGTAAAACTTCGCGATCCTTTTTTTGGTATTTTCTGAATTGGCGATAAAATCATTAACTTTTTGGGCGGCCAGATAATCATATTGGCGCAAAAAATGGGCCACAATTTCGCCGTAAATTCTTACCGGCCAAAACCTTTTCCATTCCATGGCCGTCTGATAACCATAAAGCCAGCGTGGCGGGGTGTGACAATAACAAAGGTGTAAAGTTTCGGGAGGCGTTTTAATGCTTTTGGTGATATACCAGGAGGCCGAAGAAATCACCAAATCAAAACCCCGAAAATCAAAACTTTCCCAGATTAAAGGCGTTAAAAACCTTAAGGGCGAAAACAAATTACCCAGGCTTAAAAAACCGTTAGCCCAGGAAGTGAGAACTTTTTTATTTTTGAAAGCTCGGCCGGCGGTTGAATCCGGAACCCTGAAAGCCGTATAAATCGGGGCTTCGGGATAAATTTCCGAAAGAGTTTCTAAAACCCTTTCCGCTCCCCCGTATTCTTTTAAATAATCATGAACTAAAGCAACTCGCATAAATTAGAAATTCTAAAATAATCCCATCTGTTGATCCTTCGTGTTCTCTGTTTTTTTCTGTGCTTTCTGTGTTACGGGCTTCTGAAATTCATGGATATCCAAGGGCAACCTGGCAATTAAGCTACGAAACTCCAAATCTTCAAAAAGCTTCGCCACTTTGTCCCAATCATAGTCAGTCAAACGACACTTCTCAAGTTCCAGCTTAATCGGCGCGTTTTTAATAATCGTCGCCAAATATAATGAAAGCTCGGCGTTTTCTTTTTCCTTTCTTAGTTTTTCGGCAATTTTGGGTGAGATTTTCTCTAAATTTTGATAGATCTTTTTCAAGGTTGCGTATTCTTTAATAAGGTCAATGGCGGTTTTCGGACCAATACCCAAAACGCCCGGATAATTGTCAGATTGGTCTCCAATTAAAGCTTTAAAATCGGGAATTTGCTTAGGCTTAACGCCCATCTTTTCTTCAACCAGCGTCTCATCAAATAGGGTCGCCTGTGATAAGCCCTTAACCGGCATATAAACTTTGGTCTTTTCCCCGACCAGTTGTAAAAGATCACGGTCGCCGGTAACCACAATCGTTTCGTGAGCTTTTGTTTCACGGCTTGCTTGCTCAACTAATGTCCCGATCAGATCGTCCGCTTCAAAACCGTCCTTTTCAAAAATAGGAATATTTAAGGTTTTAACGACCTCCTTAACCCTTTCTATCTGGCCAACCAATTCATCAACCATGGCCGGCCTTTTCGCCTGGTAGCCTTTAAACTTTTCTTTTCGAAAAGTCGGGGCTTTGCGGTCAAAACAAACGGCCACATATTCCGGATGAAAAGCTTCAAAAATTTTTAAAAGCATGGAGGTAAAACCGAAAACGGCGTTAACTAACTCTCCTTTGGAAGTCGTTAGGGGGGGAAGAGCATGAAAAGCGCGATGGAGAATGGCGTTACCGTCAATAAGAATTAAACGCTTCATTTTTAGGCCGCGGCCGGTTCATTTTGAGAAGTACGAATCCCTTTCATCAGGGAATCAAATTCTTCGCCTTCAATGGTTTCTTTTTTCACCAGCTCGTTGGCGACTAAGTCCAGCTTACCTTTTAATTTCGTTAAAATCTTTAAAGATTCTTTATAGGCATGGTCAATAATCTTATTAACTTCGTTATCAACTTTCGCGGCCATCTCGGGTGATAACTGAGCCGGCTCATACCACATTCCCCCGGCTTCTGACAGATCAACCTGCGGTCCTAAATTAACCGGACCCAAATCACTCATACCATACTCAATAACCATGGTTCGGGCAATTTCCGTGGCCTTTTGAATGTCAGAAGAGGCACCGGCGGTAAACTCATGAAAAATTAACTCTTCCGCCGCCCGGCCGCCCAAAAGCGAAGTCACCTGTTCCAAAAGATGAGACTGGGTTTCGTTATAGCGATCTTTCGCCGGCGGGATTAAAGTAAAGCCTAAAGATAAACCCCGGCTGACAATCGAGATCCGATGTACCGGATCCATGTGCGGCAATTCGTGAGCGACCACGGCGTGTCCGGCCTCATGATAGGCCGTCATTTTTTTGTCCAAATCCGACTGAAGCCGTTTCTTTTCCGGACCTAACTTAACTTTGGTCGCGGCTTCTTCGATATCTTCCATATCAATCGCTCTTTTTCCGCCTCGAGCCGCTAAAATCGCCGCTTCGTTAAGCATATTCTCCAAATCCGCTCCGGAAAAACCGACCGTCCGTTTGGCCACCTTGTCCCAATCAACTTCTTTCGTAAAGGGCTTGCCTCTCATATGAATCTTTAAAATCGCCTTGCGGCCTTCAATGTCCGGCATATCCAACATCACCCGGCGGTCAAAGCGGCCCGGTCGCAGCAGGGCCGGATCTAAAAGATCGCCTCTGTTGGTCGCGGCAATGACAATCACGTTTTCGTTCGGCGTAAAACCGTCCATCTCCACCAAAATCTGGTTTAAAGTCTGTTCCCGTTCGTCATGCCCGCCCATGACCCCGACGGCCCGCATCCGACCAATGGCGTCAATCTCGTCAATGAAAATAATCGCCGGCGCGTTTTTCTTGGCCGTGTTAAAAAGATCCCGAACTCTTGAGGCACCGACACCAACTAACATTTCCATAAATTCCGAGCCGGCCATGGAGAAAAAAGCGACATTAGCCTCACCGGCCACGGCCCGCGCCAAAAGAGTTTTGCCGGTTCCGGCGGGCCCAACCAGCAGGGCTCCCTTTGGGGTTCTGGCCCCTAAAGCACGGTACTTACCAGGATGTTTTAAGAAGTCAACGACTTCGGAAAGCTCTTGTTTGGCCTCATCCACGCCGGCCACGTCCGCGAAAGTCACTTTCGGCATGTCTTTATTAAAAAGTTTAGCTTTGGACTGGCCGAAAGAGAAAAGGTTATCTTGAGCTCCTCTCGCCTGACGGAAAATAAAGAAGAAAAAAGCCACCATTAAAACCAAAGGCAAAACAGTCGAGAGAAAATTCCACCAAGCCGCGGTCATTTCCGAATCTTTAACCTGAATTTCCACCTGCTTGGCATCAATACCGGCCGATTCTAAGATTTTCGTCAACGACTCCTGCGATTCTTTGTGGACGTTAAAGGCCTTTCCGTCTTTATAGGTTACGGTTAGACGATTCCCCTCAACTTCAATTTTTTTAATTTTATTGTCCTTAGCGTCACTAATAATCGTTGATAACGGTTTCTCTTCTAAGAATTTGGCTCCATGTTGAAAGGAAAGAAAAAAGGAAACACCGAAAATAAAGATAAAAAACCAGATAAAAAGATTTTTGAGGTTTAAATTTACCCTAATTTCAGACATTTTCTTGATAGGACGCAATTTTTGAGTGTCTTCTTCCATCATAAATTCTCAAGTAATTTTGTGGAGGAAATTATATCACATTACGTCTTAAGCGAGAAGACCCATTTTTTGCTTAACTTCCATTAAAGTTTGGCTGGCAATTTTGGTGGCATAATCCCGGCCGTCCCTTAAGGCTCCTTCGACTAAAGCCGGATGAGCTTCATAATATTTTCTTTTTTCCTGAATCGGCGCCAGAACTTTATAAATACCGTTGGCCAAATCTTCTTTCAATGCCCGATAATTAATCCCAGTACTTAAATATTTTTGTTCATACTTAGCGCGTTTATCCTGACCCTGAAAAATTTCAACCATTTTCAAAAGATTAGCCACGCCTCCCTCTTGGGGAATGTCTTTGCCAAAACCTTTATCCGTCGGCGCGGCGGCCAGTCTTTTTTTGATCGTCGCCTGATCATCGGCAAGCAAGATAAAACTTCCCTCAACGCTTTTGCTCATTTTGCCGCTGCCTAAAAGCGAAGGAACATATTCTTCTTTCGTTATAAAGCGTTGCGGTTCAGGAAAAGTCACATGATCTTTAGTGCCGTCAGGAAACATCCTGTTAAATTTTCTGGCTATTTCCCGGGCTATTTCGATATGCGGCTCCTGGTCAAGACCGACCGGAACCAGCTCCGCCTTGTAAACCAAAATATCGGCGGCCATCAAAACCGGATAGTATAAAAGGGCCAGATTGACATAATCGGGGTGCTGTAATTTTTTATCCTTATAGGTCGGCAAATCTTCAAGCCGGGAAACCGGATAAACGGTTGATAAAAGATAGGCCAGTTCCAGATGTTCCGGAACCTGGGATTGAATCATGAGGTGACACTTATGCGGATCTAAACCCGCGGCCAGATAATCCAAAACGACCTCTCTTATCTTTTTTTGGAGGGTTTTGGGCTCAAAAGGCGTCGTTATTGTATGCAAATCCACCACGGAAAAAATGCAGTCATACTTATCCTGAAGCTCCAACATGCCTTTGACCGCGCCAAAATAATTGCCTAAATGCAATCTGCCCGTAGCTCTAATTCCTGAAAAAACACGTTTATCCATAAAGGGTGGCTACGGCTGGGATCGAACCAGCGACACATGGCTTATGATGCCACCGCTCTACCGCTGAGCTACGTAGCCCTAAAAATCTAAAGATTTTCAGGGTAAACCCTAGCAAATTTTAACAGAAAAGAAGGATTAAGTAAACTGGCGCTGTTTTTTTCGTTGCACGAAGTGCTCGCGCTGAGCTTGTCGAAGGAGAACGTCTTATTGGTTAATCTTTATCTAAATAAATGGTGCGGGAAGATACACTACTCGTTCGGGAACTCCTACCTGGTGGACGAAACCAGCGCCTATCCCTTTTTTGTCCGTTTCCTCAAATAGTCTATGTCTGTCCATTCCTGTTCCTGCTAATTGACCTTCGTGAAAAAAAACATAGGTTCCGGGTGGCATATCTTCAAACTGACCTGCTTGTAAGGCTGTCTGATAGGCCTTATAGTTTGGGTCATTGGCTAATTCATCAGGAACACTAACTTCTTTTTTATTTACGGTCATAATCATTCTCCTTTTAAACTTGTCCTTATCGCATCTTTTGACCTGCTCTTTGGGCAAGAGCACCCCCAAAACAATGACTGAAGCTATTTGTTCTATGAAAAGATGCGTCGTCCTTTGCGAAAGACCTATAGAATTTAGCCATGTCGCGTGGAACACGACCATGCTCTCTAAGATCCTCCTGAATCCAGTTCTTAAGTTGTAAAGCGGTCTCACTACAAACAAGAATTCTCTCTGTTTTCATTCCCTTTCTTCTCCCTCTATAAACCATCCAATGACATAACCAAATGGACGGTAAATTTATAAAAAAATGGCTATACCAGTTTGGGCAGAATTATAGGTTTTAAACTTGAAAAAAGCAATAAACAAAAAGGGCGTTAATACGCCCTTAATTTATTATGTTGCGGGGCCGGGAGTCGCGCCCGGCCTAGGAGATTATGAGCCTCCTGTGCAACTCTACACTACCCCGCGTCGAGGTCTAGATTATAGCAAATCTTCCTATTATTGACAACTTAGAAAAACAGTCTCCACCATTTCTGCCAATTGGCAAGTTTTTCTTCCGGATTAAGTTTTGGGTTTTGGGGCAAAATCGAAGGCAGGATAACGACCGTTTCCCCCTCCTTCGCCAAGCCTAATTTTTCCCGAGCCATTTTTTCCAAGAAAGAAGGTGATTGAACTTCGCTTAGCTTATTTTTAAGTTCGTCGTTTTGGTATTTTAATTCCGCCACTTTTTTTTCTTCTTCTTTGAGTTTATCGCCGGCTTTAAGAAGACTATAAATAGACCTTGTAAGATTTACTATTAAAAACAAACCTAAAATAAGAATAATTAAATTTGTCAGTCTGGACTTAAACATAAAGGCCGTCCCCAATAGTAACTTTATAAAAACAGCTCTCTTGACACATAACTTCGTGAATGATATTATAGGTCGCGAAATATGCCTCAAACTCTTGATTTATCTTCTGCCAGAGAAAAATTTGTTGAATTTTTAGAAGGGCAACGGCGTGCCCATGCCACTATTTTAGCATACCGCAAAGATATCGAACAATTAATGAACTTCCTCAAGGATATGGGTAGAAAAACCATTGATGAGGCGCAAAAAGAAGATATCGAGGCTTTCTTAGGTAAGCTCGGCAAAGACGGCTACACGCAAAAATCTCTTTCCCGAAAGTTAAACTCTTTTAAAACTTTTTACCGGTTTTTAAAAAGCTCCGACATTGTTCAGTTTGATCGGGCCGCAGAAATCGCTCACCCGAAATATGAAGTTCGGCCGCCCAGAATTCTTTCCAAAATAGAATACCGGGCGCTAAGAGATGCCTGCCGGGAAGATGTCAGAATTTCCGCTATTGTTGAGATTCTTCTGCAAACCGGCTTAAGAATCGGTGAGTTGGCCAACTTACGTCTTGAAGATCTTCGGGAAAACGAAATTATCGTTAAGCCCTTTGAATCCCATGAAGGCCGAACTGTGCCTTTAAACAAGGCGGCTAAGGCGGCTTTGGACCATTATCTGACGATCAGGCCGAAAACCAAGGAAGAAGCGCTTTTCATAACCAAAACCGGCAAACCACTTTTGATCAGAAACATAAGAACCGCGATTGACCGTTATTTTAAATTGGCCGGAATTGAACATGCGTGTGTTAATGATCTCCGTCATACTTTTATTGCCCATCATTTAATGGCCGGAACGCCTTTAACCGTCATCTCGAAACTAGCCGGCCACAAAAGACTCTCGACGACCGAAAAGTATTTAGATTTAGTAAAAGACAAAGTCGAAGAAAACGTCAAATTAGAGGAATTATAGCTCTCATTTTCCTTGAAACTTTCTTAATTCTTCTGTCTTTATAAATAAAGAGTCTTCTTCGCCGTTTATGTTCTTATGAAAAAATCTTGTGTAGTCTTTTAAATTAAGACCAGTTTCGGAAGAGACCACTGTGCCACTCAGGGATAGAGATTTCCCTCGACCAAGGAAAGAAAATCTTCTCTCTGTTTTTCCTAGCGGCAAAATATGATCACCATACTCAGGGGGAGCATAAGGGGACATCAGGTCAAATAAAATAGCCGTAACCAAAATGAAATTTCCATCCTCTGAAAGATAGGGAGATATATTTGACGACGGTTTTTGATAAATCCCTGAGACTAATGGGAAAAAGTCCCGCTTTCCGTATTGCCGATGACATCTCTCATAAAAAATATCTATAACAGAAAGAGGATCCGGACCGCCTCGTTCATCTCTTCGAATCAGTAAAGTTTTTCCATCCTGCGAGATAGCAAAAACTGTTATTTTGGCTCTTTCGTAAAATTCTTGTTCCCGGGCTTCCTCTCTTACGTCTTTTAGCAACTCCTGAAAAGACTTCCCTGGCAACTCTTGACGATTCTCTTGACCATAAATATAAATGGCACGTCTCAAAGAATCTTTTGAACCACGTAGTACCAAAAATCTTTCTATTGACTCTTTAATTCCCATATTCCACCTATCCTATAGCATAATCTGGGTAGATTTGTCAAGTTTTAGGCCGTAGAATCAACCGAATATTTGTCATGGGAAAATGGGATTAGACGAACTTTAAAGCTTCCAAAAACCAGGGGCTAACGCGATAGTTATTTAAATCTTCTTTTTTAACCCAGGCAATTTCGCTGATTTCTTTTTTTTGGGGAAAAGCTACATTGCTTTTGGCCTCAAGTAAATGACAAAACTCATACTCTACTCCCTCTTCACCCCATTTAGTCTGATAAATAAAATGAGCCAGGTATTTTAAAGGAATTTTTTCTATCCCCAGCTCTTGTTTAAGAGCCCTGGCCGCGGCTTCGGTAACTTTCTCCCGAGGAAAAACATGAGTCGCGACCGTCCCGTCCCAAATTCCCGGCCAGAGGGTTTTTTCTAAAGACCGGCGGGCCAAAAGGATTTGCCCCCGATCGTTTTTGACGATCACCAGAATCGCCCTATGGAGTTTACCGGGGATTTTATGAGTCTCCTCCCTTTCGGCGAAACCTACTTCTTTGTCTTCCTTATCAACTAAAATTAAAGTCTGCATAAAAAAGTGGGCCCGCTTGGGGACGATCCAAGCACCTGTTGTTTATAAGACAACCGCTCTTCCGCTGAGCTACGGGCCCAAATTTATTAAGTTAGAACGCGCGGTGAGATTATATCACAGCCTGGATCTTTGGGCGATTTCCGCCTCGATAAGCTCTTTGGGCTTGCCGTATTTTAAAGCGGAGAGTTTTTTAATCGCCTCGGCGACCTTGTCATTTTTAGCTTTTTCCTCTGCGGCCAAATCTTTAGTCATATCAACGGAAAAAGGCGGAACGGCTTCCATATTAACAATCGTTCTGATATAGGCGTTATAACGGTCAACGTTGATTAAATCAGCCTCGTTAAAAACCGGCTGGAATTCGTGCTGGATAAAATTGGCGTCTGTGACGCCAACCCGAAAGGCAATCAAGGTTCCGACGTTACCGAAAACGGCGTTTTTCACTTCCTCTTCCATTTGGCCGATAAATTGGTTGGCCACGGTAATGGCGAGATGATATTTTCTGGCTTCAGAAAGCATGGTGGCAAAATCAGGAGTGGCAAAATTTTGGAATTCATCAACATAAAGATAAAAATCACGCCGTTTTTCTTCAGAAACATCGGTCCTTGACATCGCCGCCATTAAAATCTTTGGCACAATAATCGTCCCTAAAAAGCTGGTATTCTCTTCACCGATCTTTCCCTTGGCCAAATTAACGAGAATGATTTTCCCTTCATCCATCGCTTTACGAAAATCAAAAGCGGTTTTTGATTGTCCGATAATGTTTCTGATGAGTTTATTAGTGACGAACCGACCGAATTTGGAAACGATATAATCCAAAACTTCGGATTTGTGGAAGTCAGCCGTTTGCGCAATTTGATCGGTCCAATACCGCCTCACCATCGGATCCTGAACTTTCGGCAAAATTTCTTGAACAAAATTAGAATCGGTCAGACAACGAACAACTTCGACAAAAGTACTGCCCGGTTCGGCCATGACGGTTAAAATCGCATTTCTGATCGCGTGTTCAAATCTGGGCCCGATAATTCCGGTTTTATAAGGATCATAAAGTTTATACATGAGACCGATAATTGAAGTGGTCACCATGTGCTGCTGCTGTTCGGTATAGGCCTCAATCATGTTCAGACCCAGCGGCCGTTCCGTGTCTGACGGGTCAAAATAGATAACGTCTTCGGCTCGCTCCGGCGGGATTAACGGCAAAATTTTGTCAATCGTATCGTGAGGATCAATAAAACAAACACCTTCGCCGTTTTTAATATCCTGTAAAATCATGGATTTTAAAAGCTCTGACTTGCCGACTCCGGTTTTCCCGATAATATAGATATGACGACTGCGATCTCCTTTTTCAATATAAACCGGTCTTTTGATCCCGCGGTAAACCGATTCGCCCAGGAAAAGACCGCTCGTTGAAATCTGCTGCGGCGCCGGGGCCTTTTTCGCGTTCAGCCAGAAGAGATGCGGTGTTTCGACTTGTTTATTGGGAAAATGGAAAATGGTCGCTAATTCTTCCGAATTTAAGATCCCGGTTTTCCCAAAAAAAGGTACGGAGATCGTCGGAAAATAACGATAAATAAAATCAATCATAAAAGATCTTTTACTGAAGAGTCTAGCCTTCTTAAAACTGTTTAAATCATTGGCAAATTGTTCAAAAACGGCCGTCAAATTCTGAAGATGAGCGCTCGCTTGTTCTTTCGTGGCCGAGGCCACGACAAGACGAATACAGGTAGCAAAACCGGGCTTGCTGCATTTTTGTTCAATGGCCTCCAAAATTTTTTGGTCAACGGTAAATCGGGCCTTTTCCGGATCCGCCTCCCGCCTTTTAATTTTACCGATATACCCTCGACCGATCGACTGCCATTTACTGTTAACCGGTGAAATTAAGATTTGGATCGCCGCCCCCTCCCCTTCTCCCATTTTCGCCAAAGCCGAAGTCATTAAAGATAAAGGGTCGGTCGGCAAATCCTTATAAATTTTTAAAGGATAATAATTGACGTTTTTAAGTTTTAAAGAAGCAAAAGCGACCTTGCCTTTTTCGCCGAAAAGATTATATTCCTCAACTTCCTTGATGTCGGCGCCGGGATAAGCACCGTTAATCTGTTTTTCGACCAGGTCCTGAATGTTTTTCGGACAATGCACATAAAATCTGATGTCCTCGGGTAAACCGACAATTTCAAAAGAAAGATGTTCCTGAAGTTTTAAAAAAGAAAAAAAACCACTTTTAGTCAACGAGTGTAAGGAAGCAAACATCTGTTCGGCCGCATCAATTTTAATCTCATTGTCTTTAGGCAAGGCAATTTGCAGCAAAACCGAGTTAAGCGCCCGCTCTTCCCGATGACGGTATTTCCATAAAAGGAAAATAAAGTAAAGAAGAATGACGAAACCTCCCAAGGCCAAAAGAGCGATGACAAGACTAAATAAAAAAGCCTGGGCTTGAGTTAAAAACTCGTTAATCGCTTCCGTCTGCATAAATCTTAATGACCCTTTTTAGGTCTTGACCCTGACAATTCGGCCGTTTTCTTTTTTTAACTTAATATGAACTTTTCTTAATTGTTTTAAACACCATTCGGCAAACCAACGCAAGTTGTCGGTAATTGGGGCTTTCCGGCTGCTTAAAATTTTTTCGTCAGCTAAGGGAAGATTCACCGATGATAAATTTACCGATAAATCCGCTCCGGTTTGAGTCACTCCCATTTTCGGCAGGGGCGGCGGCAGTTCAATTTCTTCCTGACGGATTTCGACAACTTTTTTGATTTCCGGTGTCAACTCAATTTCTTGTCTGACCGCTTCTAAAGAAGCTTCATCTTGTCTTATAAGAGTTTCTTTTTCTTTGGTTCCTAAGGAACCAGAATAAGAACTTGTTGTTTGATCAATTTTTTTATTAAGAGGATCGGGCAGACTGCTCATCTTGCCTTAATTCTAACAACTTTTGAGGTTTTTCTCAACTAATTTAACTTCCTTTACAATCTCCCCTTCTTTGACCCCGGCCAAATGTTTAGGGATTAAATCGGGAAAAACCCTAGCGGCGAAATAGGAAGTTGAGATTCCTAGATTTTGAGGCATAAAAGGATTTTACCATTTCGACGATACCAAAAGAAACCGGCACGAAGAACAAATTGCCCAAAAGATTAAGTTTTAAGAAGGGCAAACCCATAAGATAAGACTCAATTAAACCCGCCAGTGTTTTTGGATACATCCCCCAGCTGTCTAAAGCCCAAACCCCGAAATTGGTCCAAAGAAAAAACCACAGTGCCGCTCCTATTCCTAACCCCGTGGCTTTTGGTATCAGGTATTTGGTATTAAGTATTAAGTATTTGGAACCAACTAGTCCAATGACTAAGTAAGCCGACCAGGTAAAAAGAAAAATATTGGTGTTGCCGATTAACGTGTCTGACAAAACCATGATCGCTAAGGGCACTAAAATGGCGTATTTTTTCCCTAAATAAGCTCCGGCCAAAAGCGAGGCGGCCGTAACGTATTCGATATTCGGCGCAATATGACCAATGGTTCTAAAGAAAAGACCTAAAAAAACCAAAAGGATTGTCCAGAAAATTTTACGTTTAAGTTTAAACATTAGCAATTAAAAATTAAAAATTTGGTTTTATGTATTTCCACTCTATTATATCACCATTTTTCAATTCGTATTTGTCAGCCGCAACTTCCGCCGATTTCCCGTTAATAAAATAGATCCAGGCTTTTTCCTTGGTGTTTTCTACTCCGCCAATTCCTTCCACGAAAACCCCGAAATCATATTGCTTTGTTTTTAAATCAAGATTTTCTTGTTTGGCCAAATTTTGCAGAGCCTCAAGGGCCGTTTTGGCCGAAACCGTGGCTTCTTTCCTTGTTTCTTCATTTTCGATAACTATCTGTGTTTGTAACTTAGGTTGTTCCACCTTAACTTGCGGCGCCGGGGTTGGACTTGGTCTTTTCTCTAAAATCACCAAAGTTCCCAATCCCCCCAATATTCCCAGACTAATTAGCAAAAGCAAATACTTGCGCATAATTTCCCCTTTCTTGCAATAATGAGAAATAATACTCTATCTCCTGAAAATCTTCAAGATCCCCTGAAGTTTCTGTTAAATCATCTGCTGGCCCGTCTGCATTCATCAGACTTATCCGCCGCTGCCATAAGAAATCTTCTCCTAGTTTTTCCTTAACCAATTTTCTTAAGAAATGTAATAAAGAATAAAGTCTTTGGTTTTGGTCTTTAGGAAACTCTAGCTCTAAAATATCCGAAAACGTAACTTCGGTCGACTGGCTAACCCAAATCAGTTTTTGAATCTCCGAACGGACCCCAACAACGTCAGGTTTTGCCGAAGACAAATCTAAAGATGGTCTCACTACCAGTCTTTTTATGGCCAAAACCTTGACCTTTTTTCCAACTGCCGGTTTATCCGGTTCTTCACTTCTGTCTTCTGTCTTAATTTTGGGCCGAACAGCTGTCTGTTCATTTAATACAGGCTGATCATAAAATTGTAACCCTGGTTTAACTGGCAACATCTTTCCCATCTCATCTTCGTCAATTATTTCTGCTTCTACTTCCAGTATCTTGCCGATTTGGTTATCCGCCGTCGCAGAAATTTTTACCAAAGGCATGGTGATTGTTTCTCTGGCCGTTTCGCAAACTATCTGGTCTTCCTGTCCTACTTTGATTTGTGGTTTAAATATAGGTATCTCTTTAAAATTCACCGGTCTTTCCATCATGAGATTTTTTTGCTCGACTACTTGTCCCCTGGAGGATTGACTCTCATATATCAACACATAAGAACACTCTGCTAGGGGTTGATAGGGAGCTACTTGTGGGATAATTACTTCTACCTGTTCCCGCACGCGGTCAAATATTTGGATATTTGGATATGGTTTAATCATGTCCCTTTCCGCTGGCGCGATAAATTCAACGGCGGGCAGTACTCCTGTTTTAGGAAACAGTTCATTAATCTGCACATTATTGGGCAAAGATAAAATCTTAAACATAGAAGCTGATTCAGATAAAACGTGACTAACAGGATTATCATTATCGTTTGCTACAATGTTACATAGCACTGTAGTAAGAGGTGTAACCCCATGAATTAATGGCAATGATGGGGATGGCAAGGAAACGGCCAATAAAAGAGGCACGACTGGAAGGATTGGGACTATGGGTATCTGTCTGTCTGAGAAATTATTCTGTGTCTCGCTTTTGCAGGTAGATCCGCAAGTTCTCTCTTGCGAAACTGACTGACACGCGCCTAGTGAAATTTGTATCGTTGGTGTTTCTCCTAGTCTTTGAAGATGAAATTTGTTTCTTTCCTCCAAAAAATTTCCCTGAAAATCGATATTTCTGACGTGTCCTTTGACAACCATGAATAAGACTAAATCTCGCTGTTTATCTAAATTAATCAACTGGGATTCATCCGTTAAAAAATCACCAAGAAGGCTTCTGGCGGTATTCTCCGTCGTTGGCGGCAAGAGTTTTGATTTAAATTGAAATTCGTTGTCTGTTCTTGTCACTTTAGAAACCGCCGCGCCGTCATTAATATCGATACCGCAAGGACTGAAAAAAATAAGGCTTTCTCCGTTTTTTAGAGAAAAAACAGCTCTTTGCACACCTTCAAATTGCTTAATTTGTCCAAGTGCCACTCGCCATTTAAGGCTTCGAATTTCCCCAGAATCTCTTTTGTCATTTTGCACAAAAGCCGCATAGCGTTTCATCGAATCAATCATCGCCAGGCCGGTCTCGCCTTTGCTATCGACCAAAGCCGGCTCACCGTGTCTGTCTTGACCCCAACGGTAAGTCGTTTGCCAATAGGCCCGGTGAGGATTTCCTTTTTCATTATTGGCGCTTCTGCGATTTTGCACCAAACCAAACATTCTCCCAGGAAGACTTAAGGGATCTCTCTTGAGAGAATCAACAATACCGACTATTTCCGCCCTGACATCAAAGATTGGTCTTTCGACTTTGGCCATAAAAAAACCCTCTCGTTTTTTCTCTCGAGAAGGTTAAGCGAATTAATGGAAAATTACTCCACTGATTCTTAATTTCTGATATTTAACGCTACCCTTGCTCGAGAGATAACCTTAAGACGGTTCCCGGCTCTGGCTCGCCGAAGCTTTAGCGAAGGCGGCCTTTTACGGTTGCGGCACAGTCCTTGATTCACACAAGGTTCCCGTAACCTTAAGGATAATTAAAGTCTAACAAAATAAATTTTTTTGTCAATCATCAATAATCAATTCCCTTGCGGGCTTTTTCGCCTTTTTGAAAAGGATGGCTGACTTCGGTGAATTCTGTTACCAGATCCGCTTTTCTAATAATTTCCGGACAAGCGAACCTGCCGGTTAAAACCAAATCAAGCTTTTTGGGTTTATCATTTATTATTTGTAACACATCCTCTAATTTAATGAGCCCGAATTTTACCGCCACATTGATTTCGTCTAAAATAATAAGCTCATACTTACTACTTAATACTTGATACTTACTACTTTCAAGCGCCTTCTTGGCTTCTTTGTAATCAACCGGTTTTAATCGTTTTGGGTTGACAAAATCTTTAGTTCCGTATTGCTCAACGTCAATTTGAAATTTGAAATTTGAAATTTGAAATTTTTTTTGTATCTCATACAGCGCTTTTACTTCTCCGCTAACCTGTTTTTTAAGGAATTGAATGACGAGTACTTTCTTCCCCCATCCCGCCGCCCGCAACGCCAAACCCAAGGCTGCGGTTGTCTTGCCTTTGCCATTGCCGGTATAAACGATAATCATAATAATTAGAAATTAGATATTAGTAATTAGGAATTAGTAACTTTTCCTTAATTAGCTAATTACTTTCCTTATATTCCCCTTAGTTCCGTTTTTGGTATTAATTTACGTAATTTGGGCAAGACTTTATCAAAAAATTCCTTCGGATAAGGCTTCAGTTTCTCAAAACTTTTATCTAAACACTGTCCGGGATTAAATTGCTGTAAAAACCACTTGATGGATGATGGATTGTGGATGATGGATGATAGGTCTTTTGCCATTTCGATCAAATCTTCTCTATTATGTAGTGTTGGGACTACTGTTGTCCGCAATTCAAAATCAAGACCGCTTTTGATTAAAATATTAATGCATTCGCTTATTTGTTTATTGATTTGTTTATTTGTAGTATTTGTATATTTGTAGTATTTAATAAGCGGTCCTTTATAATCAATCGCCACGTAGTCCAAAAGTTTTTGGGCCAATAAATCTTTAACCATCCCGGGGTTTGTCCCGTTGGTGTCAAGTTTAATTAAAAAACCCAATTTTTTGATTTTTTTGATAAAGGCCGGCAGATCTTCGTAAAGGGTCGGCTCGCCGCCGGTAACGACAATCCCGTCTAAAAGTTGCCTTTTGTTTTTTAAAAAAATAAAAAAATCTTCTTCTTTTATCTCCGGTAAGGTTTCCGGCCGCAAAACCAAATCGCTATTGTGACAAAAGGGACAACGGAAATTACAGCCGGCAACAAAAATAATCGCCGCCACTTTCCCCGGATAATCAAGCAGGGTTGTTTTTTGCAGACCTTTAATTTTTATCATTAAGTCTTGTGTTTTTGAAGATGCTGGTAAACCTGTCTTTCGACAAATTCGGCTTGTTTACCGGCATTCCATTGCACTACCGGCCGAAGATAACCGACGATTCTTGACCAAACCTCGCAGGTTTTACCACATTCTGGACAAGTTTTTTGTTCACCTTTAAGATATCCGTGAGAAGGACAGATACTAAAAGTCGGCGTTAAGGTATAGTAAGGCAAATGATAATTTTGGGCAATCTTCTGGACTAGATTTTTGACGGAAGCGGTGTCCGGAAGGCTTTCGCCCAAAAAGCCGTGCAAAACCGTACCCCCGGTATATTTCGTCTGTAAATCGTCCTGAAGATTTAAGGCTTCAAAAAGATCGTCGGTAAAATTAACCGGCAAATGAGTCGAATTGGTATAAAATGGTTCCGCGTGATCTTTGGCGATTTCTTCCTCATTGGCACAGATGATATCAGGATAAGCTTTTTTATCAAGCTTGGCCAGATGATAAGAAGTCCCTTCGGCCGGCGTCGCCTCCAGATTAAACATCTGGTCGGTTTCTTTTTGATAAATCAAAAGCTTCGTCCGCATAAAATCCAGAATTTCCTGGGCAAAGGCTTTCCCCTCTTCATCGCCGATGGTTTTCCCCATAAAATTCAAAAGTGATTCATTCATGCCGATTAAACCAATCGTGTTAAAATGATTTTTCCAGTATTCGCCGAAACGGTCTTTAATCGCCCCTAAATAGACCTTGGAATAGGGATAAAGTCCTTCGTCGGTAAACTGTTCGACGATCGTTCTTTTAAGCATCGTCGCCTCTTTCGCCAAATCCATCAAATGAGAGAGTTTTTCGAAATATTCTTTTTTGTTTTTGGCCAAATAGCCAATCCGGGGAAGATTAATCGTGATAACGCCTAAGCTGCCGGTTAAAGGGTAGGCCCCGAAAAGACCGCCGCCCCTTTTGGCCAATTCACGGTTGTCTAAACGTAAGCGGCAATTATGAGTTAAAATACCGGTCGTACCGACCGTAAACATTGGCCTGCCATTTTTTACCTCAAAACAATAAGCGGTTGAATTACTAATTTGTTCTATGGATTTTATTTTTACCCATAGTTTTTTATCCTTTTTAAACCAAATATCCCCGTATTTCTTTCTGTTTAATTGATAAACTAAAACTGCATAATTAGTTTCTTTTCCAAAACGATCCTGTCGGTTATCTCTATATATAGAAGTTGTCGTTCCCAATGTTGCCGCTAACATATTCAGGGTTTCTACCATTTTTTTCGAAGAAGTATAAATTCTATGTCTGTTACCCCCATCAGTAGCATAATGTCCAGTAATCACTCCCTCTCTAAATTCTTGACTCATACCAAAAATACGAGCGGAATAATATTTTTCTCTTTCTTTTCCGGAAACGAAATCCTGACATAAACCAACCGCCGCTTTGGAATGGATTTTTAAGGTAAAAAGTTTCGTTTCCTGGGATGGCGAAACAGACCAATGGGCTCCAAAATATTTTTCACTAATCTTTTGCAATCGGGTGATTACCTGCTTTTTCTTTTCATTTTCTAACGAAAAAATAACTGTTGTTTCCCCGTCAAACGATCCATCGCCCGCATAAGCACCGACAAAATATCCCAAATCTCTATTTCCACCTGATCCTTTCATCATCTTTAAGGAATAAGGTAAAAACATACCTTTTTTTAATTCTTTGCCTTTTAATTCTTGAGTTTTTGATTCTTGATCAAAAGTGACGAAATTTAAATGTTCTTCACTAATTTTTATTTCGTGTCCATTTTCCAACGTTACTTTAATCATTTTTTGGTTTTCAAACTTATTAAATACTCCCTTAACAAAATCTCCGTCACTATAAATTTCATATTCATTATTTTTACCATTACCTTCATATATATTTTTAATCTCACTGTATTCCAAATCTCGCCCCCGGCTTGACTTAATTAAAACTTTTTCATCACCGGCTAAAGGGCACATGCTTCGGGCATCCTCTGGTTTCATATCGGAATTGACAAAATTGGAAAAATAGGGAATGCCGTATTTTCTCGTCATTTCCCAAATCCCCTCATAATTGGGATTATTCCAGGCAAAATCCTTGGTGATATTGTATGTCGGGATGGGAAAAGTAAAAACCCGTCCCTTGGCATCGCCCTCAAGCATCACTTCGGCAAAAGCTTTATTAAACGAATCGACTTCTTTTTGAAAATCACCATAAGTTTTATCCTGGGTCTTGCCGCCGATAAGGACCGGCTCTTTAGCAAGATGTGTAGGAATATTAAGATCCAAAGTCACGTTGGTAAAAGGCGTCTGGAAGCCAACGCGGGTCGGCACGTTCATATTAAAAACAAACTCCTGCAGGGCCTGCTTAACTTCCTTGTAAGAAAGATGGTCGTAGGCAATAAAAGGCGCTAAAAGCGTATCAAAACTCGAGATCGCCTGGGCCCCGGCCGATTCTCCCTGAAGGGTGTAAAAGAAATTGACCAGTTGTCCCAGGGCGGTCCGAAAATGTTTGGGCGGTTTACATTCAACCTTACCAACCACGCCGCCAAAACCCCTAAATAATAGGTCCCTTAAATCCCAACCGCAACAATAGGCCGCCAGGATTTGTAAATTATGAATATGCAAATCACCATTAGTATGGGCTTCTCTTATCTGCGGCGGGTAGATTTTATTAAGCCAATAATTGGCGGAAATCACCGAGGCGACATGATTGTTTAGGCCCTGAAGAGAATAGGCCATATTGCTGTTCTCCCGAACCCGCCAGTCAAGCTTAGCAAGATAATCGCCGACTAATTCGTCGGAATCAATAAGGGAATGGACATCGCGGACCCGGCTTCGCAAATCCCGGTAAAGAATATAAGCGCGGGCGACATCATAATGTCCGTGATGCATTAAAACTTCTTCGATAAGGTCCTGAATTTCTTCAACTTGAGGAATGATTTTACCATCATAGCGGGCCTCCAATTTTTCCATCACTTTATCTCCTAAATAACGAACCCGCTCCCCATCTTTTTCGCCAATGGCCCTAAAAGCCTTTTCCATGGCGTTGATAATTTTTAAAGGATTGAATTTAACAATCCGGCCGTTTCTTTTTTTGATTTGTTTGATGGTTGTTTTGGTCATTTTTTAAGTTAATTTATCAATCATTTGTTCAAAGTCCGAGAGGTCGTCAAAATCCAGATAAACGCTGGCGTATCTTAAATAGGCAACCTTATCAATCTTTTTCAATTTTCGTAAAGCTAAGTTTCCAATCGTTTTTGAGGAAATCTCGGTTGTTGCCTTGCCCAATAATTCTTTTTCAATCTCCTCAACCAGGCTCTCAATTAAATCCATACTCACCGGTCTTTTCTGACAAGCCTTAATAACTCCTTCCCGCAATTTTTCTCTGGAAAATGGTTCTCTCCGGCCGTCCTTTTTGGTGACTAATAAAGGTGTCGTCTCGACTCTTTCGTAAGTCGTAAATCTTTTCTTGCACTTAATGCACTCTCGTCTTCTTCTGGTCGTCGTAAAGTCTTCACTGTCTCGGGTTTCGACGACTTCGGTTTCCTGACTGTCACAATAAGGACATTTCATCTTTTTCTTTGTGAAATAATAAGCACTAGATATAGTGCCAAGAAGAATAGTAGGACACTAATCGTAGCCTGTCAACTAGGAATGAAGATATCAAAATAGATCAGTTTAAAAACCAGCCTTAAAAAGATCAATAACTGACGAAAAGCAAAAGGAGAAAAAATGACCGAATAAACTTTTTATTCGAAATCTTAAGAAGAATAAGCGTTTCGTTCCTAATGACCAACGACTGATGACCAATAATTAATTACTCGTATCTATATCTCTCTTTATCCTGCCAGCCAGCCGCCGTCAACATAGAAGGTCGCGCCAGTACAATAATCAGCCTCATCAGAAGCCAAAAAAACCGCCATCGCCGCAATATCTTCCGGCTTGCCCATTCGACCTTTCGGGATTCTTAGAAGCATTCCCTGTTTAGCTTTCTCATCCATCGTAATTGTTTTCGTCATGTCGGTTTCAATTACGCCCGGAGCAATGGCGTTGACGTTAATCTTTTGCGGGCTTAATTCCAAAGCCATGGCTTCGGTCATGGCGATAATGCCTCCTTTGGTCGCACAATAGTGAGCCAGGTTAGGAAAACCGGTGCCGATTTGTCCCGAAGCAATGGAGGCGATATTAATAATCCTTCCACCTTTTCCTTGTTTAACCATTTGTTTGGCGGCGGCTTGAGCGACTAAAAACTGGCCTTTTAAATTAACGGCGATCATTTTATCCCAGGTCTCTTCCGTCATTTCCAAAAAAGGCGCGTAAGATAAAATGCCGGCATTATTGACCAAAATATCAATTTTAGAAAACTGCTTAGTCACTTCGTCAACCATAAACTCCACTTCTTTTTTCTGGGAAACATCAGCCCGAATCGTTATGGCTTGACGACCCATCTTCTTAATTTCCTGGATAACCTGTTCGGCTTCATTCTCACTCGCCGCATAGTTAACCGCTACATCGGCTCCGACTTTCGCCATCGCCAAACAAATCCCCCGGCCGATTCCCCTTGAACCACCGGTGACTAAAACTTTTTTGCCGCTTAAATCAAACATTTATTTTTGGGTTTTAAGTTCCAAAACTCTTTGGTAGCCCTTTCGAGAATTTTTTAAGGCGTTTTGTAAACCGGGCTTTGCCTGCTCCGGAGCCTTTTGCAAAACTTCTCCTAAAACTTCAAGATGTTTAGCGATGGAGCTTTCTAACTTTTCGGTTAAACCGCTCGTGTCTTTCCCTTGCTCTTTGGCTAACCTGGCGGTTTCGATGGCCCGGAGAAGATAGTTTTCGCCTTTATTAATGGTCGTCTGGCCCAGGTCCGCTTTTTGACTTTCGATCAAAGTTTTGCCCGCGCCTAGTCTTTTATCGGCCATCAAAATTAAAAACTCGGCTTTTTTCAAAGGATCACGGATCAAAAAATCCACCAGTCTGTCTCTTAACATTTTTAAGGAATACAAAGGATGATCCGGCAAGATCCCGGGATAGGGCAAAGAATAATTGACTTTAGGTTGAGCGGTGGGGCTGGCCGCTTTTAAGGGGCCCGCTTGGGTCGCGGCTAGGGTCGTTTTCCCTAAAATTAAAGAAACAAAGATCATTAATAATAGTCCTAAAAATATTTTTCTCATTTTTTCCTCCTTGCCCTCCATAGTTTTAACGAAGGAGGGTCTTTTTTTATTATACACGAATTATCAAAAAGTCAAACGGGGGGGGTAGCAAAGAAAGGAAGCTGTCGATAAGATTCCAGGAAACCAAAGAAACCGAAATTCAAAAGATCAAGAACCAAGAATTATAGCGAAACGAAAGCCGACGTCTTCGTACGAGTAACCAGGAGAAGCCTTGCTGATGTGAGCAGCTCCACCGTTACCAAAGAAACCAACAATAATACGGCAAGAACTATCCCCGTGAAATTCTGTGTTTGTCCACTCATAAGTGTTAGTTCCTCCCCAACCTTCACGATTAGCCAGTAAATTCCACTCATGAACCTCAAGCATTCTCGCGTCCAGACTGCTGGGTAGCCCAGCTTTCCAAAGAATATCTGGTTTGGCTTTTTGAATGGCAGCTTGGGCATTGTTCCAAATAACATTGAAACGCCTAGAAAGTCCTAACATGTCTCCGCCTGATGTTTCATCCTCATATAAGCTATCACGGGAAGGTTTAGGCATAGTTTCTACTGCCAACCAAACTCCAGGAAATCGTGGAAAGTCAATTTCCCCATTCATTACCATCCTCCAATACTCTTCTGTCAGGTTTCTGCTTATCCACGGGTTGACCCACTCTTGGCTGCTTAATGATTCAACTTTTCTCCAGCCTGGATAGCGTTCCTGAAGCTTTTTTAAATACCCTTTTTCACCCTTGCTCCTTAAGTCATTAATCGTTCCAATCTCTAGTTTGGGAATAAAACGTAACTCTATTCCCATTCCCTTAAGATTTCTTCGGACTTCAGGAGTGACATACTCCGGAAGAGGCTGAATTTCAAAATCTACGCCTAAAACTCCTCTCCAAGCATCTTGTTCACTTCTAAGTAATTCGGAAGATGCAGAAGGGAGTCGCTTGGTGTCAGTCCCTCTTTCACCACGACGCTGAGGAACATCTGAAGGCAGAGTAGGTTTTGGTCTCTCTTTTATGTTTGCTGTCATATTTGGCGAATTATACTATAAGCTTAAATCAAAAAGCAAATCCGAAAACGTGATAAAATAAAATCGTGAAAAAAGAAGGTCTTGGTCAATATCGGGATTTTTCCCTGGCTGATGAAAAGATTGCTTATGCCCTGTCAAAAAATATCAGGATGTTTCGGAACTTTATTGGCAGGCAGGTATTTTTTGCGCGCGCGATTTTTGCTTAGCTATTGCCAAGCATTTGAGGATTAATTCAAACCAAAAATTCTTTTCATGGTATTTTTTTGAAGCTCTATTGGTACAGGTCCAAACTTATTTTGTTTTTGATCTCCCTTCCATAATCCCACATATGTCCAAAGAATTGAATTTATTCCTGGGATAAAACTAAGCAAAGCCCACCAACCAGACTTATTCAAATCATGCAATCTTCTTATTATCAGTGATGCCATAAATACAAAAAAAGCGCTGAATAGTAGTACTGCTGAAAAATCTATTTCATAAATAATAAGTGGTGGTAGAAATGTTGCTATTAATGCAAGTACTATTCCACCTACTAGGCTTCCTACCCATATATCACCAATACTTATTCGACCAGAAAAAAGATTTTTAATCATATGATTTATAATAGCATGTGTCAATATTTTTTTCTATCTGCAGACAAACAATAATTATTGTACAACCTAATGATTCAGAAATTCAGTAGATTTCTCCCTCGTTTCAGAGGAGGAATTGCAGGATGTTATTGACGAGATTAACAACCGTCCGAGAAAGATCCTTGGGTATATGACAGCAAGAGAAAAGTTTTATCAATTATTAAGGGAGGAGGTTAGGGGTTGCGATTGATTATTGACAATGGGTCTGTCCCTTTAGGAAAGTAGTACCTTAAGTGCCAGTTGCCATGTTCGTTTGTCCCCCGTTGTCAGGAAGAGTACGGATCGGCATGATAGGTCTTCATTTTCAACTCTCCCCGTAACCGGAAGTGAAGATGCGTTTCTCTTCCATTATCCAAAGTTGTAGATTTTCTTGCAGGAATGGGAAGGCTGAATTAAAGTTTCAAGTGCCCCACCCGGTCTCCTGGTAAAAAACTTCTGATGGTGTTTGAAAGCCTAATCTTTTTCTCGGACGGTGGTTTAATTCCCAAGCAATCCAATCAAGACCTGCCTTGGTGATATTAGTCAAATCCGTGCTTTCCATAATCCTGAGTTTATTATACATTTTTCAAAAGATTTTGCGTAGTGCAACAGCTATTATTTTTTCTTTCTACAACTGGGGCGGCCATTTAAATTATAAAAAATTCTTTAAAATTTTTGCGTTTTTTCTTTGTCTTTACGAACCGACAGTTCCGGAGGTGCGGCGGGCGGCCTGCCCGCAATGCTTCGCAAAGCGATAGCAGGCGGGGGGCGCCAGTTGACAAATTTTCTTTTTAACCGTAAGCTAAAGGTTGATGTCTAAAAAATTACTGCTTAGAAATTTACCGATCATCATTGCCCTCATCGTCTTACTTTTAACCATTCCTCTTTTACTTTTAGCGGTCACGCAAAAACAGGATATCAGAAAAGAGGCGGCGGAACCGGATCAATTCCCCAAGGTTGACCTTAACAATGACGGTGTCATTAACGCCGTTGATTTTAAAATTTACCAAGAGCAATACGCCAAATCGCCTCAACCTTTAAAATGATTAATCCTTTTTTGCCGGCTTTGGTCTTCGCGGCTTCGGTTAATTTATCTTTTGAGGCCGTGCCGCAAATGATTCCGGCCGGTGACGAATTCAGGCTTTCGGTTAATGTCTCCAGCGCCGGCATCCCGACTTTGGGGACTGACGTGGTTATTACCTATGATCCGAAGATGGTGGAAGTGACCAAATTTCTGGGTGGGAAAGTTTATCCCCATTATCCGGTGACTTTGGTTGATATTGATAATGTTCACGGCAAAACCCGATTTAGCGGGACTGCGGATTTATATCAAACAAGGGTGGCGGAAGGTCTTTTGGGCTGGGTTTATTTCCGGGCCAAAAAATCCGGCACCACCGAAGTCTCTTTTGTTTGGAAAAAAAACGGGACGGATGAATCTAATATCGTTCCCGATACCGGCGGCCTGGATCTTTTAAAGGAAAAACCAAAGGGGGTTAATCTGTCTTTTCTTGAGCCGAGTTCAGGAACCCGAGTTTGGATTTTAATTAAACGAATTCTTTCTTTTGACTACTTAAACTTCTAAAGAACTATTTGTTATTTTGGTAATAACCCAATGCCTGGAGAACAATATCTAGAGTTTCGGTTGGTCCGTGGGAATAAGTATTAATGACCAGATCATAATATTTGGTGTCCCAAAAATCCGTGACCGGCACTTTGTAAATCCTTGACCATTTGGCTAAATTTTTCTCTTCTCTTTTTTTTAAATGCTCTTTGGCCTCATCGACGGTTAAAACATCGCGGTTAACAATCCGGTCAATCCGTAGGGCATCGTCACACATTAATAAAACTTTAAGAACCTTTTTAAGACCTCTCATGTTCCATCCGGCAATCCACGATTCCACGACATAATGCCCCTCGCCTTCTAACTTTTCTCTCATGGCCACGTCAATTTGATAATCAACCTCGTCCCCGTAAACCGTGGCAAAATGATGTTTGGAATCATGGGGATTACAAAGACCATGATCAATCGCGTATTGTCTTGACCATTCACCGCCAGAAAAAAAAGTAAAATTTAGAGGTTGCAAATCTTTTTTAAGATTGGTAAAAAGCGTCGTCCGGCCAACACCCGGCTTGCCGGAAATAGCAATGCTTTGGTATTTAAGTTCCTTCATGGCAAAATTCTATCCCAATTTGCAGAAAAAAACAAGAAGATTTAACTCACTCGGGCTTATTTAAAACCACGGGTTTAAGACGCGTCATCGCTTCGAGCGCATATTTAACTCCCTGGACGCCCACACCCGAACCTTTAATGCCTAAAAACGGAAAGTGGTCCGGCCCTCGTTGCGGCTTACCGTTGATTTGAACCGTACCGACGTTAATTTTTCCCGCTAACCGAATCGCCGTTCCTTCGTCTTGAGTAAAAAGACAAGCCTGCAGCCCATATAAGCTTTCGTTAATAATCCTGACGGCTTCGCTTAAATTTTGAACCCTGATTAAAGACAAGACCGGCCCGAAAGTTTCGACTTTAACAATTTCCCAGTAGGGTTTAACGTGATCTAAGATCGTCGGCTCAATGTATAAGCCTTTTCTCTTGCCCCCCAAAACAATTTCCGCGCCCGCCACCTTAGCCTTAATAAGCCTGTCCTCAACTTGAGTTGCTGTCTGAAGGCTGATAAGGGGTCCGACCATTTTGGTTTCTTTTTGGCGGGGATCCCCCATGCAAACTAGCTCTTCAATCACCTTGCCAAGTTTTTCTTTTAATTTTTCCATGACCGGATCAAGAGCTAAAACATATTTAATGGCCGTACATCTTTGACCGGAAAAAGCATAAGCGCCTTTAATGATTTCTTTCGCCGTCAGATCTAGGTCGGCATTGTCCAAAACGATGGCCGGATTATTACCGCCGCATTCAAAAAGGAGCGGAATCATCCCCGCTTTGCGGGCAATTTTATCCCCTATCAAACTCGAGCCGGTAAAAGAAATCATCGAAACCTTAGGATGAGTCACTAAATAATCACCGATAACCGACCCCTCGCCGGTCACCGTATTCAAGATGCCGGGCGGCAAACCGGCTTTTTTAAAAATTTCGACTAAATGAAGAGCCGAGAGTCCCCCCTGGGTGGGCGGTTTTAAAACGACCGCGTTGCCGGCAATTAAGGCCGGCGCGATCTTGGAGGCTGATAAATTAATCGGATAATTAAAAGGGGCAATCGCCAAGACAACACCCACCGGAACTCGAGAAACAATGGCTTGTTTCCCTTTTTCATAGCCGGGGAAAGCGTCGGACTCCAGAATTTCCCCTTGTAAAGCCCGGCCTCCTTCAGCAAAATAATCAATGAGGTCGGCGGTTCTTAAGACCTCGTCCTCCGCTTCTATTAAATTTTTACCGATTTCCAAAACCAAAAAATCAGTCAGGTCGTCTTTTTGTTCTCTTAGCCAATCGGCAGCCAAATGAAGGACTTTTGCCCTCTTATCGAGAGGAACTTTTTGCCAGGCAAGTTGAGCCCAGTAAGCGGCTTCCACCGCTTCGTCAATTTCTTCTTTGGTCAGGCTTTGCACTTTGCCTATAACTTGATTTGTGACCGGAGAAATAATTTCAACGGTCTTCCCACTTTTTGAAGTCAACCATTCACCATCACAAAAGTATTTGTAGGTCGGGATTCCGCCAGCCGGCGGTTTGTCTTTAATTTCCTGAAAAAAATCGGGCATTAGTCAAATCATAGCATAAACTTTAAAAGGTGTCATTAAATGATGATATAATATCGCCAAATGAAGAAAAAAAAGGTTTCTGCTCATTTCCTCCTTGTGGCCTGGGAAAAGTTGCCCCCCCAAAAAAAAGACCGCTATGGTTTAACCGTTATTTTTTCTTTAATTATCATTTTTGCCTATTTTTTTATTTTGCGTGATCTGCCTTTACCGACCAAACTGACGACTCGCGAAATACCTCAGACCACTAAGATTTTAGACCGTCACGGCACGCTTCTTTATAATATTTATACCGATCAAAATCGAACGATGGTGAAGTTTGAGGAAATTCCCCTAAAGCTTCGTCAAGCCACCATTGCCATTGAAGACAGAGAATTTTATCGTCACGGCGGTTTTGCTTTTAGCGGCATCATCAGGGCCTTAAGAGAAATTGTTCTCCATCGCCAACTCCAGGGCGGCTCAACGATTACCCAGCAGCTGGTTAAAAGCGCTCTTTTAACGCCGGAACGAACCGTCCAAAGAAAAATAAAAGAAGCGCTTCTTTCTTATTTTGTGGACAAAATTTACAGCAAAGACCAAATCCTCGAGATGTATTTAAATCAGGTTTCCTACGGCGGCACCGCCTGGGGCATTGAAGCGGCCAGTCATACCTATTTCGGCAAAAGCGTTAAAGATTTAAGCTTAGCCGAAACCGCTCTTTTGGCGGGATTGCCGGCCGCCCCGACTTATTATTCTCCTTATGGCACTCATCCTGAATTAGCCAAAGCCAGACAGCACGAGGTCTTGCGCCGTATGGTCGAAGATGGATATATTTCGTCTGCAGAGGCTGAAACGGCCAAAAAACAAAAATTAAATTATTTACCCTTAAAAACAGATATCAAGGCCCCTCATTTTGTCATGTATGTCAAGGAACAACTGATTCAAAAATACGGGGCCAAGCTCGTGGAACAAGGAGGTTTAAAGGTCACAACGACTTTAGATCTAGCTTTGCAGGAATTTGCCCAAAAGACCGTCGCCAGCGAAGTGGCCAGCTTAAAGGATCTTCGGGTTAAAAACGGCGCCGCCTTAATCACCCGACCCCCGACCGGAGAAATCTTGGCCATGGTCGGTTCCAAAGATTATTTTGCCGAGGATGAAGACGGCAACGTGAATGTGACGATTTCTTTACGCCAACCCGGCTCGGCCATTAAACCCCTTAACTACGCGGTGGGTTTGGCTTCAGGCCAGATTACCCTGGCCAGTCTTTTTTTAGATATTCCGACTTGTTTTGCTATTGCCAATCAGCCTCTTTATTGTCCGGTCAATTACGACGGCAAGTTTCATGGTCCGGTGCAAACCAGGTTCGCCCTGGGTAACTCCTACAATATCCCGGCGGTTAAGATGTTAGCCTTAAATAAGGTGGAAACGCTGATTGCCACCGCTTCGGCCATGGGTATTTCCACCTTTAAAGACCCCTCAAGGTACGGCCTTTCCTTAACTTTGGGCGGCGGCGAGGTGACAATGACGGACATGGCGACCGCCTTTGGCGTTTTTGCCAATACCGGCATCAGAAAAGATCTCGTCTCCCTTTTAAAAGTCGAGAACAATCAGGGCAAAACCTTAGAAGAATACAAAGATCCTAATTTGAAAATTGATTTAAAAAATTTAACCTTCCCCTCAACTTTGCAGATTGACGGGCCCAGGGTTTTAAAAAACGAGGTGACATTTTTAATCTCTCATCTTTTATTGGATCAAAACGCCAGAAGCGCCGCTTTTGGCGAAAGCTATTTAAATATTCCAGGGAGAGCCGTCTCGGTTAAGACCGGAACCACGGATGATAAAAAGGATAACTGGACCATCGGCTTTACGCCCAATTTTCTCGTTGCCACCTGGGTCGGCAATAACGACAGCACGGCGATGAATCCCTGGTTGACTTCGGGCGTGACCGGGGCGGCGCCGATTTGGTACAAAATCATGCGTGTTGTGTTAAAAGACCAACCCGATCTTTGGCCGCAAAAACCAGACGGAATTGTCGGCGCCAATATTTGTCAGCTTTCCGGCAAATTGCCAGGCGACTCCAATTGTCCGACCAGATTTGAATATTTTCTTGAAGGCACCGTCCCTAAAGAAGTTGAAAACCTCAAAAGACAGATTTTGATAGAAAAAGATACACAAAGACAAGCAATTTTTATTCAGGATCCGCAAGCGCCACCCATTCCTCTAGAGAAATTAGAAATGAAAGAAAAACAGGTTGTCTCCGATCCTTTTACCCCGGAATATTGTCTTGATTGCCCCCACGACGGCGACCGGCCGGTGATTGTCAAATAAAATCGTCTTTAGGTTTTACTGAAGCCCTAAATAATTGATTTAGCCCCTGATTTGTGGTATCATTCTTCTCTTATGTCTCCCGACAATAGAAGAATTTACGAAAGCGAAGCCCGGGCTTTTGCCGATATTGTCCCTACTCTTTTAGAGGGAAAACTGCCTCCCGAGGATCAATTTAACATCAGTCTTAAAAGACTTCTTAAAGATCGCCAGGGAAACCAGCACACTGAAACACAAATTCAGGCTTTAAATTTATTACATCATTGGGTTGATACTTTGGCTCACTTTGGGGTCCCCTCTTTAAATCTTGAGGCGTTTACCGCGGAAATTCATTTGCCACCGGTTGAATCCGAACACTTGATCAAATTGGGCATTATTGTCAATAAGGAAATTATGACCCAAATCATGACCCGACGACGAAGAAAAGGTCTCCCTCCGGAAAACAGGGTTGTCGTCCGGGCTTTACAAGAAACGACCGTTGGCGGTTTAAAACCAAAAACAACCGTTTATTCTTTGCAGGAACTATATACGGTCACCATGCCGATTTTTAATAGCGGCGTGGAAGAACTGGATGTTATTAGAGAATATCTGCTCGGTCAGGATCAGGACGACAAGCCGACTCTTCTTTTTATGAACGAAAGACAAGTCCCCCATATTCATTTTCATCATGGTAACACAACTTATCGCTTAGACGCCGAAACTAATCCGTCTTATCTTCCTCATGAGGAGGCTAGAAAAAATTACCCAGAAGCAAAAACCGTACCCGCGCCAACTCCGGCCACCAATGAAGAATTAGCCACTTTAATGGCCTTAGTTTACCACAGTGTCAAACAAGTTTTTGAAAGAAAAGAGAATTAACCCAGCTTAACAAATCCCATAAGATATGCTAATATGCCACAGCTATGGCAAGAAAAGGCAGGCCGGTAAAGA
Source organism: Patescibacteria group bacterium (assembly GCA_023473585.1). Taxonomy (NCBI): domain Bacteria; species Patescibacteria group bacterium. Next base: position 61,831 of record JAMCYU010000009.1, read on the forward strand.
AAAAATCTCTCATGACCTTTTGGGATGTTTTGGTTTTGCCTTTTGTTTTGCTCTTCTTTTTTCTGATCAAAATCGGTGATACGGTCAGATGGTTTTTCAAGGTTTTATGGCAATTAATAAAAATCTTCCTAAGTTTAAGATTAAAACTCCCCCATCCTTATTTTCCCCGATATCGCTTACCAACTTTACCCAAATTAAGAATAAGTCTTCCGAAAATCAGTCTGCCTCAACCTCAAATTAAATTACCGTCCTTAAAGGGGAGACCGCAAGGGCAAGGGTTTATCCTGGGTGTTTTTTTCACTTTAATTTTTGTTTTGCTTCCTTACGAGACTTGGCTTATGTTAGAAAAACTCCCCCATCCTCAACTTTTAGCGGTCAGGGAAATTCCGGTCACCACTAAGATTTTTGACCGTAACGGCTTTTTACTTTATGAGATTTATGCCGAACAAAACCGTACCCCGGTAACCTTAGCCGAGATTCCGCCCTTTTTAAAACAAGCGACCATTGCGATTGAAGATAAAGAATTTTATAACCATCTTGGTTTTTCTCCTCGGGGAATTTTAAGGGCGACCAGGGAAATTATTCTCCATCGCCGAATTCAGGGCGGCTCAACGATCACACAACAATTAATAAGAAGCGCCCTTTTAAATCAAGAGGTGACTTTGCCAAGAAAAATAAAAGAAATTATCCTTTCTTTCTGGGCAGAGAGAATTTACAGTAAGGATCAGATCCTGGAAATGTATTTTAATCAAGTTCCCTACGGCGGCACCGCCTGGGGCATTGAAGCGGCCAGTCATACCTATTTCGGCAAGTCCGTTAAAGATTTAAACCTCGCTGAAGCTTCTTATCTGGCGGGACTGCCGGCCTCACCCAGTGTCTATTCTCCTTTTGGCATTCACCCGGAACAAGGCTTAACCCGTCAAAAAGAAGTCCTGCAAAGAATGATGGAAGACAGTTATCTTGATGAAACGGCAAAACTTAAGGCCGAAGAAACCAAACTTCAGTTTGCCACCCCCAAAACCGAGATTAAAGCGCCTCATTTTGTCATGTATATCAAGGATCTTTTGGAAAGAAAATACGGGTCAAGACTCGTCCAAATGGGCGGCTTAAGAGTCACAACCACTCTCGATTTACCAACTCAAGAAATAGCGCAAAGCCTGGTAACCAATGAGGTTGAAAGATTAAAATCCTTAAATGTCGGCAACGGCGCCGTCCTAATCACAAATCCGAAAACGGGTGAGATTTTAGCGATGGTTGGCTCTAAAGATTATTTTGGCGCTTCATCTTCTTTGTCTTTTAAACAATTTGAAGGAGCTTTTAATGTTACCTTAGCTTTACGCCAGCCCGGTTCTTCCATTAAAGTCGTTAATTACGCTCTGGCTCTAACCAACGGTTTGACCGCGGCCACGGTTTTAGATGATACACCGGCAACTTTCCAGGTTCCGGGTCAACCGCCCTATACGCCTAAAAATTACGACGGAAAGTTCCACGGTCAAGTGACTTTAAGAGAGGCTTTGGCCAATTCCTATAATGTTCCGGCGGTGAAGATTTTAGCGCAAATGGGGGTTAAAAAAATGATTGAACAGGGCAAAAAAATGGGTATTGCTTCCTGGCCGGATGAAAACCGCTACGGTCTTTCCTTAACCTTGGGCGGCGGCGAGGTGACGATGCTGGATATGGCCAGGGTTTACGGCACTTTAGCCAATCAGGGGGAAAAAGAAGAACTGGTAAGTCTTCTTAAAATCACCGACTATAAAGGACAAGTTTTGGAAGAACATCGTTCTTCGCAGGGAGAAACCGTTTTGCCGGCCGGCGTTGCTTTTATTCTTTCTAATATTTTGGCTGATAACCATGCCAGAAGCGCGGCTTTCGGTTTAAATTCCCTTTTAGTCGTCCCCGGTAAAACCGTGGCGGTTAAAACCGGCACCAGTAATGATCTTCGGGATAACTGGGCCATCGGTTTTACGCCTTCTTACGTGGTTGTCACCTGGGTTGGGAATAATGATAACAGCCCGATGAATTGGGTCGCCTCGGGCGTGACCGGCGCCACCCCCATTTGGCAGCAACTCATGATCAATTTATTAAAAGATAAGCCAGATGAGCTGATTTTGCCTGGTGAGGATATTCTCAGGGCCGACGTTTGCGGTAAATCGGAATATTTCTTAAAAGGAACGTTTAAAAATCTTTCCTGTCCGTCCCGCTTAACCGTTGAACCCTCGCCCTCCCCTCTACCCTAAATTAGGTATGCCGGTCCGCAACCTTTGAAGCGCCGTAAGAAGAGGGTTTAATTTGCACTTTATAACCTAAGTTTCTGACCATGCCGACGACCTCATTGATCATCTCTTTGGTCTCGCCGTACTCGCCGATGTCAACGTGGATCTCAACGTCATAGCGGCTGATCCCGTCATGCTTGGTTTGTTCTAAAAACTTATCGGCCAAAGCCAAAGACAGGGTCGCCTCCTGATAAATCCTCTGGCGCAAGACGTAGGTTTTTTTCTCAATTTTCCGCTGCCAAAAATATATCCCGCCGCAACCGAGACGGTGGATGACGATCGCGGAGACAAAATCGGTTTCGGTTCCGTTTTTCGCTTGGGAATCACTGCCGATAACCACACGGTATTTTTCTTCCGGCCGTTCCTCCATAAACTTCAAGACCTTCTCCTTGACTTCAGCTAAACTTAAGGTACCGAAGGTAAAACTATTAAACTGATCCAAATCATTATCCATAAGAATAGCTGGAATTCTACCACTTTTGAGGCTTAAACTCCAGGCAGCTTAGGAAGCTAAATAAAACTCTCTTTGCTTTTGGGAAAACTTCTCAATGGCGTAGCGAAGCATGGTTCTGGGCATAGTCTGATAATGTTTCTTTAAAAAAACCTCTTCTGCCTTTTGATCTTTCTTACCGATCTCCCTTAGCATCCAACCAACGGCTTTATGAATTAAATCATGTTTGTCGGTAAGTAAAATTTCCGCAATTTTTAAGGTGTCAACGAAATCGTTTTCCCTGATAAAAGCAAAAGTTGAGATAATCGCAATCCTTCTCTCCCACAAATTCTCACTCCTCGCCAACCTATATAATATCTCTCTACCAATTCCACAATTCCCATTATCCATTATCCAAATGTATTCTCCGATTATTTTTGGTGCCGAAATATCCACCAGGTTCCAATTGTTAATTTTTTTGGTGTTTTTTAAGTAGAATTTAAAAACCTCTTCCCTCTTTACCCTTTCTCCTTTCTTATACTGCCTAATCAAAATCATAACAGCAAGTGTCCGTTCTTCGTGATATTGCCCGTTTAGAAGCTTCTGAAGGTCTGAAAAAGATAAATCTTTATACTTACCTGCTAAGTCCTGAATCGGTCCGGTCATGATCCCTAAAAACTTGTCGCCTTCGCCGTATTCGCCTTTGCCGGTTTTAAAAAATCTCGCCAAAATCCTGGCTTTTTCGGGATTGGCTAATTTTTTGAGCTCTTTTTGAACTTGCAAAAACATAATTTAATTATATAGAAAATAGTGGTATTTGTGTTAATTCTCAACCAATCCTGATTCCCATTATCTATTGTCTTTTGAAGTTCCGATTCTCTGAGGCTCTGAAACTCTGATTCACTGGCGTACTAAAAGTATTGCCCTCAATTATTTTCATTTCGAAGTTAAAACATGAAGTTTGTTCGCTAACCCTAATCCCACTTGTAACTCGCCTAAACGATTGAGCATATTCCCATGAATACTTTCTGAATAAGGTTCTTGTCTGCGTCTTTCAGAATTATGTTGATCAAACCTAAAAATGTCACGAACCAAAACCCTATTCACATAAGATAATCTTGTTGGGATATCAAAATCTATTCCCGCTTGTGCCAGCATGGCAAATTCAAGGCCCATTTCTCCATATTTCCCTTCATCAACACTCTTTTCTAACCTCCCCATAATGGAATTTCTTTCCCTTTGCTGTTCATCAGAAGATAAAGATTGATATTTAGAAGTCCATCTTTCTAATTCTTCTTGATCGTAATAACCAGCATGATCTTTAACAAATTTTTCCGCCCTACTTTGAATATCGGCTCGTTCTTGTTCTTCTTTGGGAATTTGTCCTCTTGCTTCTTCGTCCATATGTTTTCAAAATTAAGTATATCTATATTTATTTTTAAGTCAAGTATCTTAAAATTTTTAGTTTCAAAAGGCGAGGCCTTACGAGGCTCAAATTTTGATAAGTGATAAACTATAAATAATGAAATCTTTCAAAGAAAAAGTTTACGAGATCACCAGAAATATTCCTAAAGGCAAGGTGGCAACCTATGGTCAAATTGCTTGGTTGGCTGGAAACAAAAAAGCCGCCAGAGCTGTTGGCGCGTTAATGAGAACTAATCCTAATGCGCCCCGTACTCCCTGCCACCGCGTGGTTTCTGCTGATGGATCACTAACAGGTTATTCCGGCAAAGGCGGAATCAAGAAGAAAAAGCAGATGCTTTTGGGTGAAGGGGTTATTTTTAAAAACGATAAAGTGGACAAAATTTGTTTTGTTTATTAATGTAAAATAAAAATAACCTTATCCCCGGCGCCGCCATGGTCTGGTCTTGCTTCAAACAACAATAAAAAAGAGATTTCGCGGATTAAAAGTTGTCTAGGACGCGATAGATCCCGTACACTTGGAAAGATGTGAAAGGAATGTACAATGGCGTAACTATGAGGTTACGCTATTTATGGCCAAAAGGCCTTTCTAAACAAGTCCATCTTCTTTCCAGGGAGGGAAGAAAAAAGTTAGAGTGGATGGATTGGTATTTAACTCACGGCAAGAACGCCCGGGCAACGTGTCGGCATTTCTCTTTATCCCCAGACACCTTCTATGGGTGGAAGAAGAGATTTAGAACCTCTGACTTAAAAAGTCTTGAAGACAACCATAAAACCAGAAGACTAAAACATCTAAGAGAAATGGTTATTCCTTTGTGGTTAATCGACAAGGTAGTTAATATCAGAAGAAATGATCCGGAGAAAAGTAAGTATGAAATTAAGGAAGAGCTAAAAAGAGAAGGGGTTAAATTAGGTTCTTCAACAATCCAGAAGATTATTAATCGTCATCCTGATCTTTTGAATTGCCAACATGTTAACCATGTAAGAAACCGTAGAAGACTGGCTATTACCAGAATTAAGGCTGCCAGAGAGCTCAAAGACAAAGACCCGGGGTCATTAGTTCAGATCGATACCAAACACTTATATATTTTAGGCCAAAGATTTTATCTTTTTGCGGCTATTGATAGCTTCTCCCGGATGGGTTATATTTCCTGTTACCAAACAGGTTCGTCACTTTCTGCCAGATTCTTTTTAGAAGAATTAAAGGAATATTTCCCTTTGGACATTAAGGCCATTCAAACAGACAATGGATCAGAGTATCTTTTAAACTTCCACCAAGCCTGTCAAGGTTTAGGTCTAACCCATTATTTTACAGATCCCTATTGTCCTAAACAAAATGGCCGAGTCGAAAGATTTATTCAAACAGCCACTTACGAGTTCTTCAACTGGCAGGATGATCTTTTAGATGATATATTAATGCTTAAGGAAAGTTGCCAGAGATTTAATATTAAGTACAACAACGAACGATTTAATCAGGCCTTAAACTACCTGACACCAAAAGAATATTTACAAGAGAGGCAAGCGTACGTCATCTAGGTGTCCAGCACAAAAGTTTGACACACTTTCTTTTACGTGTTAAGGTAGATACGATGATGAAAAAAATAATCTCTTTAATTTTTATCGCTGCTCCCTTAATTTTAGCTTCATCCTCTGCCACGCTCGCTCACGCGAAAAGTCCTGTTGTCTCGCCGGCCAATCCCACAACCACGCCCACAATCATGCCGACAATCACTCCAACACCGACCATCGTTAAAAGTGATTTTGCCATAGATTTAGAGGAGGGCGAAAAAGAGACAGCCAATGACGAAGAAGTGAAAAAACACCAAAAAGAGCAAAAAGACAATGAGAATGTCGGCGTCAACGAACAGGGCGAAGATGAAAACGAACAAGAAGAAATTGAAGAAAAGGATATGGAGCAGTCAAGCGAGGATTTAAATGAAGATTTGGACGAAGAAGAAAACGATAACGACAAAAATCCAGAACAAGAGGAAAATGAAGAGGAAGAAGAAACAATTGAAAATAGAAATGTCACCCCGGGAGTAACCAGTACTTCCCGTGAACAACCTGCCAATGGAAGAAATAACAACTAAACCAATTTCTGAAACCAAAACAAATCTGCCGGCTAATGATGGAGAAGTCAAACCTACGTCAGTGCCGGATGAGACGCCAATTCTGCCCCAAAAATCCCCAAATTCACCAAAGACTTTATGGTATATTCTCGGCGGAATCGTCGTGGTTCTTCTGATTTCAATTGCCGGAATATTTGCCGCTTTACAAAAACCCAAAAAAACCACCCTGCCGACAGCGCAGCCGACTATTCAACAACCAATACCTTCACCAAAACCAACCCTACCTCGCAGTAAAGCGCCTGGGATCGTTACTAATGTCCTAACCGCCTCCTCTCTTGACGCCCAAGGCAAAGCTGTGACCCCGATTACGACTTTTGCTAAAACAGAAAAAAACATTTATCTGGCCTTAACGGTTAATAAGCCAGCCGTGGGAACAAAAATTGAATATATCAGATATTTAAACGGAAAATATTTGGATAATGGCACCAATAAAATCTTAAAACCCAATATTACTTACACGAGTTTTGTTTGGAGCTTAACTAAAACTGGAGCCGCACATCCGATAGGAACCTATAAAGTCAAGGCCTACACCAACGGCGTCTTTGAAAAAGAAACTTCATACACGGTTCAATAACCTCGCTAGTACTTTTGCTCCCAGTTTAAGGGACTCTATCCTTAGGGTTGGCTTGCTTTTTTTGGGTATTAAAAAATCCTGAAATAAACACAAAAATACCACTAATCAAAACCAGCCATTTGGCGATAAAAATCCAAATAAATAATATTTGAGCTTCCGAAGGGACCATTAGAGCCGATATTGACATCATGGTAAGTACCGGCCCGGGTAAAAGAGGAATAAAAGAATAAAACAAACCAAGGAAAAGCAAAATGATACCAATAAATAAATTATTTCTTTTAGTTAAAAGCAAGACTAAACAAAAAATAATCGCCACGTTAAAAAACATCAGCCATAAATACAAACCCAATAAGCCGGCTTTAATAATCACCCAGAGTAAATCAACAAGGAGTAAAAATCCCAAGATTTTGCGTATCCAAAGAAGTATTTTATAAAACAGCAACGGAAGAACGGTTTTTTGGACTTTTTCTTTAATAAAAACCCATCAATAATAAAATAATTCCCAAAATCAGAAAATCCAAAGAGATACTGGCAACAAAATCAGATTTAAAAAAGATAAAGGTTGAAAGAAAAGAAAATACGGAAGCGAAGATAATCAAAAGGCCGATTTTTTTCACTAACTAAAGTTTTTGAGTAAACCAGAGTTTAATTTCTTCTAATGCCTTGGAGTTTTTGATCGTCCAGCCGCCTAAATCGGCCGGCGGGTCTAAGATGATAAATCCGGCAACTTGTTCTTTTCCTTGCTCGAAAATAATTTGGTGAACTTTAACCTTGCCCTCTTCGCTAAATTTTAAGGCCCCGCCCCAGACTCCCACTTCGGCAAAAATAACTTTGGGAACAGCGTCTCTTTTGGCCGCCTTGTTGGCGTTTTCAACCGCACCTTTTACGATGGATGGAAAAGAGGAAAGGCTTTGGGTTTCTGCTCCTCCGGGCGCCGTAAAATCGATTCCCAGAAGATCATAACCCTTAAAATTAATCTGTTGGATTTGCGGATTAACTCCCAAGCCGACTTTCCATAAAACCTTGCCCTTATAATTACTTTTTATTTTCGGCAGGATTTTTTGCCCCCAGGAAGAAGAAACCCCTATTCCCAGCTTCATATCCGCCTCATTAAGGGGCGAGAAAAACTCAAATTGATATTTTTGGGCCAATTTAGACAGATCTTCAATTAAACTGTCGTATTTATCCATAAAACCAGGAGTAGCGGCTACTTCTTTAGGGATTCGCCTCGGTTCGCCCCCGGAACGGCTGTTTAAATCAGTGGCGTAGTCAAGTTCCGGCGACATAAAAACCCTGATGCCGGCTTGATAATATCTGGCCGTTATTTCGTTTAAACGCTGATCCAAATAATCCAAGGGAAGAGCTTGGATTTCGCCTTTATCGTTAATTTTAATATTCGGCGCGATCCCGACAATATTGACGCCCGTAGCGCGCAAGATTTTGGTATCGTTCATCGGCTGGCAGGCATCTTCCATAAAAGAACAGGGCAGCCAAAAGCCTTTGTAAACAGAGACTTTTCCCGAAGGAGGTTTTACTTTTGGCTTAAGAGTATCGAGAGAATATGATCCGGCACCACCAGGCCGCCCTCCCCAATCTTGGCTCGGTCCTCCTCCTGGCGGCCCGCCGCGGAAACGACCTTGTCCAATTAAAGCCGCAACCATACCCACGATCACAATCAGAATAAAAACTAAGAATAATTTACGAAGAGACAATTTCTTTAGTACCATAAAAGATTATTACGTGTCAGATTGTAAATGCTTTTTAGGATTCGCTTTGTCTAATTACCGCTTTTAGGCAAAGACTCACACACCACGCCGTCTTTGTCGCCATCAAGACGGTTGATGTCGTTCCTGTGCCTCCGACTTTTTCAAAAAAGGCCTAGGCTTGGGGTTGAGTTTTAAAATCATCACAGTTATAATCATTGGCTTTTTTCCCTTTAGAAGAGTCCGTGGTGATATTTCCTAATTTATCAAAAAGAAGATTTCCCTGTTTGTCTCGGCTGACCTTTGATTCTTGAAAAGATTTTGTCTGCCAAAGTTTTCCTAAATCCCAATCATTCTGTGAAACTTCAAGTCCCAAAGCCGCCAAAAGGGCAATAAAAGCGACTATAAGGACAAGCCGCAGTTTTTCAAAGAAAAAAAACAGGATGGCGACAATAGCCAGAAGAAAAATAATAAACCAAAGCCGAAATTTATGGCTGCCCCTAGCTTGTTGAAGCATTGAAGGTTTTTCTTCTTCCTTCATAATTTTATTATATTTTTTCGTTGGTTAATTTGCAATACATAAAAGGAGTAATTTTAAATCAAGACTTATGGGAAGACAGGTGTTTATTTGAAATCCTGATTTCGCTATGAACATGGTAAAGAGCGGCAAGAATCGCTAGGGATAAATAGACATTCCAAATAGGGATGTCATAGAATGTTGCACAGGGACTTTTTGATATAGGCGAAATGACTCCGCAGATCGCACTGTATAATTCCCGGTCAAAATTAAACATATCGACAACAGCAACCAGAAAGAAAAGTAAGAGAAAGATGAAGAATAAACTATGATAACGAATTACGCTTATAAATTTCATCTCTCTTTTATAGTATACGCTTCTTTTAAAACTTGCAAGTCTCTAAAAACAGGGAGATAAAATCAAGCCGATACTAGGCATGAAGGATTTCCGAAGAATCAAATCATTTCAGTTTTTACTTAAAGAGAACTTATTATTATTCCTCCGACAATACTCGCAATTAAAGCTATCAAAAACCAATTCATGGTTGAAGTATATCAAAAAAGTCTTCTAAGTTAATACACTGTATTTTTAGTTGTAAAAAATATTGAAATTTGTTTAACTTATATTAGGGTTAAACCAATATAAAAAACAATGAAGAGAATTAAATTATCCAAACGGCAATTTGGGCTTATTGTTTTAGGTTTACTGGTTCTGCTTAGTTCTCTTTTTTTTATTTATTTTCGGCAAAACCGGCTGGGCTTCTTAAACGGTGGGCCTGGACAACAACCAGGCCGGGGACAAAGGCCGGAAGGGGCGCAAGATTTTGGCGGATCCCCTCAAACGACAAATAAACCCCGCTGGAGTGGTCCAATTCCCACTCCTCCTAAAGATAAAATTACTTTTTATAAAGGCCTTTGGGCAGGCACGTGGTTTTACCCTGAACAATATAGCGGAGTAAAACCTGAACCTGAAAAATATAAAAGTTGGGGAGTAAATATTGTTAATATTCAACCGGGTTTTGAGATTAACAGCCGCGGCGAGACGCGCTATCCCATAGACTATCCCACTTATGAAGATCTAGATGCCTGGTTTGGCCAGTTGGCTGAATTATTTTATAAAAACAATATCCATCTGGCGATGACGGTGATGATTCATTATAAAGAAGAATTTGTTCGCGGCGTTGACTGGGGAGGAGAAACCGCCTATGTTCCCAAAGAAAAAACTCAAAGTCAAGGGTATTTTAAAAATTATGATGTCATCGTACAGGATATGGCTAAAATTGCCGAGAAATACCATTTTGATCTCTTTAGTCCGATGGGAGAACCGGAAAACGTGTTTTTGGATGCCAAACTGGCCTCTGACTGGAACCAGCAAATTCTTCCCAAGATTAAAAAATATTATCACGGAAAGGTTTATTACAAAGGAGATTTACATAAAGGCCAAGGAAACACCATGAACTTTAAGGGCTATGACGTTTTGGGAATGGTTACCAGCCCTACTGAACCACAGGCGACTAAAGAAGAATTAAGAAAGTCGTTTGATTTTGACATGGAGAGAGTTCTTGTTTGGGCAAAACGAGATGGGGCTTCCGAGGTAGTAATATCTGAACATGGTTATCTGGGAGAAAACAAAATGGCCCCACCTGAAAATATTGGAATTGTTTTGGAAGAAGGTAGTAAAAAATTAAACGGGGTCTTTTTGACCGAACCCTTCCCCGCCGTTTTAAAAACAACCCAAGGAGAACAAATAGTTGGAGAGATGAAACGATGGTTTCTAAAATGAAAACAATCGCCTACGTTTCGGGGAAAATCGAAACAAGGAGTCGAGAATGTTTTGTTGGGGATCAAAAAGTCGATTGCCCGCAAAGTGGTAAAGCGTTTACCACCGGAGGCGACAAACTCGATCTCTTGCCGCAAATTCCTTTTTTGGAAAAACGCGGTGATCCGATTTTCTTCACCATTCTCCTTGCCACCATTATCTTTTTTGCCGCGCTAACCGTATTCAGGATTAAAATTTTTGGCAAAACTTTGGCAGAATACATTAAGCCAATTTGGTTTCTTATTTTAATTTCCATCGCGGCTGTAGCCTGGCAGTATTTGTTTGGACTGAAGATTGATGATAATTTTATGTCAATAAAGATTAGCCAGTGGCTTTGGGAGATATGTATTGCCGTTTCGGCTTATAAATTAATTAAAAACTCAAATTTTGGCTATGGCAATTTGTTTTTCTTGGGAATTTTGTACAGTCTCATTATTCACGGACTAAAGGTCACGGTTAGATACCTTTTTTACGAAAAGACGTTTTTATATCTAGCTGACAGGTTTTTATACGGGAGTTTGCTCGTAATGATGATTATCTTTATGGGCGGATCAATGTTTCTCTACTTCAGGCAAAAAGGGATAATCAAATTTTAAACTAATCCCCTCCCGAACAATCCTTAGGGCAGCTTTCTTTTGTCTCACCCAAACCTGGTTCACAAATAGTATTTCCGCACCCGCTTTCAGTCTTTCCTCTATTAATTACACCGTCTTTATTTTCATTCTTAATCACTTTCCCTGACGCTGGTTTTGTCTGCTCACCCTGTTTTAATAATTTTGCATCAGGGTTCTTATTAAATAAAACTGTTGTTATCGTCAGAATCAAAAATAAGGTCGTCAAGATTATCAGCGCTATGGTAACTTTTTTCCCTGTAAGTTTTAAAAAAGAAAGTTTAGAAATGTTAAACTGTGTCAGTATCTTTTTTTGACTCTCAAGGAATTTTAATTTTCTAACTGCCGTAAAAAGCCCAAGCAATAGTGCAAATCCTAAAAAGCCAAAACCAAACAACATGCCCGGGAGTTTTCCTCTGGTTGTTTTAAAATTCGGGTCGCAATCTTGTTTGCAATTATCAATTGCTTCCGGTCCTTCGCATTTTCCATCGCCACAAAGACTTGTCGCTGCTTTTTGACCCGTGCCATCTCCTCCCATCGTGTCATTTCTGGGTTTTGGCTCGATAACCGTCGTACATGGGAAAGTTTTACCGCTGCTATTAATGCTTTCAAAAAAATAAACTGATCCTCCCGTTCCAGCTGCGATATATTTTCCATTTCCTGAAATATCGATTTCCTCAACATATTCATCAAAAGAAATCTCTTTTCCGACTTCGTTACCTTTTTCAAAAAGATGAAGTTTTTTGTCTGTTCCGCCGGCCGCGATAAAACTGCCGTCATCACTTATATCCACCCCTCCCAAAGCCGTGTTGTTGACAACCCACGTAGCAACAGGAGAACTTTTATCCTTTTCAAAAATATACGCCTGCCCGCCAAAAGTCGCCGCCCCAATAAACTTTCCATCAGGGGTAAAGTTTAAGGCTCTGACCGAACTGCCATTTTGCGTTGGGAATTTCCATACCGGTTCTTTAGAATCTGTTTTAAAAAGAAAAACGGCTCCGGCGTCAGATTCGCTGCCGATAGCCGCGAGTGTTCCGTCAGCAGAAATTTTTGCCCGATGGACAGGAGAATCTCTGGTTAGCATCTCTGATTGAATCAGCGGCGTGTTTGAGTCACGCGAAAAAACATAAAATCTTCTATCCGGGCAACCTGTTGCGCCAACAACGAATTTTCCATCGCTGGACAAAGAAACGTCATGGAAATTACCGGAAGAGTGATATTGCCACAGCGGTTTTTCGCTTTTTTCGTTCCATAAAATAAGAAGATTTGAATTGGTGTTTGATTCTGTTCCGCCTGTTCCGGCGGCCATATATTTCCCGTCTTTGGAAATGGCCACGTTATAGGCATTTCCTACATGATTATAGCGCCATAAAGGCTTATTGCTTGAGCTATCAAAGAAAAGAGTGCTTTCGGCAATTGAAGCAATAATTTTTGAGCCGTCTTCGGAAATAGCGATTCCGCCTTTTAGATCTCCCCCGATTTCATTATTCTGATCATGGGTGTAAACCCATTTAGGTTCTTTGGTATTATTCAAGTCAAAGAAATAAACATGGCGCGAGGTTTTAGCCGCTAAATACTTTCCGTCATCCGACAAGGCCACTCCGCCAACCCATTCTTCTTTAGTCGGATAGCTTAAAACCTTTTGTCCGTTTTTACTGTCTATAACCGCAATTTCATTTTTGTCAAAAGCGCTATCAAAAAGAACCGGCCCATTATCAGGAGAATCGATTATTGAGGCGCGCGCTTTTCCTAAACCGTTTGAGGCCTCAAAATAGTAAAAGTTAGATCCCAGTTTATTGGGAACAAATTTATATTCGTAGCTAACACCCTTTTGGTAATCTTCCTTGCTCGGTGAAACATCTGGAGAAGTTGTATCCATCTCAATCGGTTTGCCGTTAAAGATAATTCTCATGTATTCGGGTTTTCGGCCTTCTTTATCGCGATAAGTAACCGTATATGTATATCTTTGGCAAACCGGTCCCCACATGGGATAAACGAAATTATTAAAAAGTTCAGGATCATTTGGCGTTTTTGGAAGCTTGGGAATAATACCGGAAGTTGTCCATGAGTTTGGAATATTTTTATCTTCGGCAAAGACGGGATTAAAAAAGGAAAAAGCAAAAATAAAGATTAAAACCAACCCTAACTTTTTCATACTCTATTTCATTCTAGCAAAAAATTAAACAGGAAGTAAATTGTGAAGTCATATTAAGTGCCAACTGGTTTACACTGAGTTTATCGAATGTGCTCGAACGATGGTATGATTATAGAACAACTGACTGGGCAAGTGAGCTGGAATATCCAGAGTTTACAACGAAGGAAGTGAATCGCTTCCTTCACATTAACTCGCGCTTTCTGGCTTCACCTCCCATGCCTATTCCATCAAGAAACGAACTGCTTCATCCAGCGTAACGCCGTCTGTTGGCTTGTAGCAGGCTTTCATGACTGGGACGGCGTAAGTTTTACTTCTGTTTGGCTTCATCAACCCTGTTAAGCATATGTTAAGGATGCAGAAAAATTAAAGACTGGTTACCAAAACCTCCAACCCTTTAAGGCTCTTTCATAGACTCGGGAGGGTTTAGAACCTACAAACACCTCACCATTAATAAAAATAGTTGGCGTTCCGTAAATGTGGATTTTCTGAAGCTCAACAGACTGTTTGCCGACTGCTTCTTGAGTAGATGGATCAGCTATACATTTTTTAATTTCGGAAAGATTATAACCAACCCCTGAAGCAATATTCTCGACAAAACTGACGCTGCTGATCTTTTCTTTATCAGAAGCGAATATCTTATCGTTAAGCTGCCAAAACTTATCCTGATCCTGTTTGTAAGCACAGTAACCAAACTCTGATAGAAAATTTGTCTCACTCTTAACTGGGAAGTGGGCAAAAGTAAAACTCACATCGTTACTTTTGACCAGCTTTTGAATCATCGGATAAGCCTTGCGGGTATAATCACACTCATAGCAACCGATAAAAACAATTTTATCTTTGGCGTTTTTGTTTTTGACAGGGAAAATATCAAGATTAACTCCGCTTAAAGTCAAATCTTTTTCTGTGGTCTTCTCTGAACTACACTGGGTAGAAACCTGTGATACTTTATTATTTTCTCCCGCAGGGTCAAACACACAAAAACCTGATTTATTTAACCCGTTACAGCTTCCATAAAGGTAGTAGTTGTATCCACCTTTAATAACAAAAAGGGTGCTTCCAATGGTCAAAATTACGAATGTCCAAGATATCAGCTCAAAGTGTTTATTAAAGATACGAGCAGCAAGGACAGAACGACTTAATAATTTCCCCACAATCTTGCCTTTAATTTTTTCATTGAAGCCTGTCGTGCAAGGTCTAAAGGTAACCCGCCTTAACACACAATCAAGTGCTTCTTTGGCTAAAGCACGGTGAGTAGCGCTAAAAATACCCAAGATTGAAAAGACAATAAGAGCAATGATGCAAATCATATATTTAGTTTAATACCCGTAGCACCTTCTTCAAACTTTTAACAAAAATATCAACTTCTTCGAGAGTGTTATAAAAATACAAAGAGGCTCGGACAGAACCTGCTATTTTCCGAGAGGCAAACCAGGAATGAACACAGTGTTGCCCAGAACGAACCATAATATTGACACTTTGATCAAGCATTATGGCTATTTGATGTGAATCAACTCCTTTGATATAAAAAGAAATAATCCCACTTCGCAGGTTTGGATTTTGATCGCCTATAATCTTGAGTTTAGGAATGTTAACAATCTCATCGGTAATAAATTTATTAAGCACCTGTTCCTGTCTAGTAATGGTTTCAAAACCCACGGTTTCCAAATACCTTACCGCCTCACCTAACCCGATAATGCCAGCGTAATCTTGGAGTCCTGCCTCAAACTTTTCAGGAGGCGGGAGAAATTCATGAGACTCATAAGTGGAGGACGAAACAGTATCTCCGCCAGCTAAAAATGGATCGAGCTTTTCTAGAAGGCGGTATTTGCCATATAGAACACCTGTCCCCGACGGAGCTAGCATCTTATGACCCGAAAAGGCTAAAAAATCCACATCTAGGGCTTGTACATCAATTTTATGGTGTGGAACAGTCTGGGCAGCGTCTAAAAGCACTAGCGATCCCACCCCGTGAGCAATCTTTATCACATCAGAAGCAGGAATGGTCATTCCGTCCAAATTAGAGGTAAAACCCAAAGACACCAATTTAACCCGCTCATTCATCAAGCCCCTAAATGCCTCGAGGTCAAAAGTATTATTTTCTTTTGTAGGAGCAATTTTATACTCAATACCGATTTTTCTTTTCAAAACTTGCCATGGAATAAGATTAGAGTTATGCTCTTTGTCCGAGATTATAACTATATCACCCTGACGAAATCCTAGTGAATGAGCAATCAGATTTATTCCTTCTGTAGTATTGCGAGTGAAGACAATTTCCTCCTTGCGCTTAGCGTTAATAAAACGAGCTACTGTTCTTCTTGTCTCGTCACACTTTTGGGTAACAGTTTCTGCTAAGCGGTGCATACTCCGTCCACCACAAGCAGAATAGCGTCGATAGTAGTCAGTAATGGCATTTATAACAGACTGGGGGCGTAAGCTCTGGCAGGCATTATCAAGATAGATAATAGGTTTATTGCCTAGACTTTCTTGAAGCAAGGGAAAATCTTGACGGATGCTCTTTATATTCATAGGTCGTTGATTGTAAATTGGGCTTGACGCTCATATTTTCATTATTGCCCTAGAACTTTGTCAATTAAAGGTTTTACCTGTTCAAAAGGCAATGCTCCTCCAATAAACTCTTTCTTCCCATTCTTGCCAATAATGATTGTTCCTGGGGTTCCTTGAATCCCTGTCTTTACTCCACCTGCCATATCGTCCTTGACATGCTGGGCATATTTCCCGCTATCAAGACATTGTTTAAATTTATTACTGTCTAAGCCCAACTCTGAGGCAAGGGGAACCAGTTGATCAAGCGCAAACCCAGTGCCATTTGAGGTGGTTTTTTCATAAATTGCATCTGTATACTTCCAGAAGGCATCATTACCTCCTTGTTCGGCTGCGCATTCAGAAGCCTCTGATTCCTTTTGAGCGTTAGCATGGAATCCTAATGGGTATTGGCGATATACCCAAGCCACTTTATTACCATATTCTTTAACAACCTGTTGCATGGTTGAATGGAAACGCTTACAGAAAGGACACTCAAAATCTGAGTATTCAACCAAAACCACATCAGCATTTTTATTGCCTAATATATGGTCTTTATCAGAAACAGGTGGAATAGCGTCTAAGTTTTGCTCAGGGACTTGTGGAGCTTGCTGTTTCGCCTGTTCACCTTTTACTTGAGCAATGGAGTCTCCTGAAACGACTTTCTTTTCCAGTGATTGAACCCTAGTAAACAAATAACCAGAAAAAATAAATCCTACAATGACTAACAATATAAGAACTTTATTTGTGTTTTTCATAATCATCATTTTAATTAATAATAACTTCTACATATTGTAGAAGGTTGATTAACAAAAAGTCAATAGGTTTTACCAATAACAATCGGTGTAAATCCGTATTGCTTGAGAAAATACGCGAGTGTACATCCTGCGATGCCGCCGCCTGAAATGAGAACTCTTTTATTTATATTTTCCATCTATTACATCCCCTCATCCGTTCGTTCATCGTGATGCGGGCCTTCTGTGAGTTCTGTTTCAATTGTTGCGTGCTCTGTATGAAATTTTTCAGACAGCATTTCTTTGATCCTTTCTTTTATTTCCATACTTTCCTTAAGCGTACTGTCTTTAATGATAAGATGACAGCTTAATGCTACGCTTGTTGTTGATAGCGCCCAAACGTGCAGGTCATCAAGTCCTGTTACTCCAGGCATCGCACAAATAGCTTGTTTAATTTTTGTAACATCAGTTCCCTCAGGAGTACCTTCAAGAAGGGCATGGAGCGCGTCCTTTACCACACTCCATCCACTGTACAAAAGCATGATACCGATAATGATACTGATAAACGGATCAATAAATGTTTTTCCGGTCAGAACAATAATTAGACCTGCAAAAAGCGCCCCAACTGAAGCAAGCGCATCCATAGCCATATTCAAAAACGCACTTCGAATATTCAAATCACCGCGGCTTTTGAAAAAGAGATAGGCGATACTGCCGTTGATCAGAATGCCGACAAAGGCAACTATCATAACAAGCCCACCCTCAACAGGTTGGGGATTCTGAAACCGTTTATACGCCTCTATAAAAATATAGACAGCTAACCCAAGTAGAATCAACGCGTTAATGAGTGCAGCCAACACGGTAGCCCTACCATACCCATATGTTTTATCAATGTTCGCTTCTCTTTTTGCAATTTTGGTTGCAAAAAATGAAACCAGAAGACTCATTGAATCAGTTAAGTTGTGTGTGGCATCAGAAACAAGTGCTAAACTGCCTGAAATAATCCCAATACCAAATTCAAAGATCGTAAAACCAGTATTAAAAATAAGACCAAGCTTGAGCTTGTTATCTAAATTAGTTGGTACCTCATGCGATCCACTCATATGTTATTTTCTAGACTTTTTTCTGACCAAAATTAAATAACCTCAAACTGTTAACCACGACCAATACGGTTACCCCCACGTCTGCAAATATAGCCAGTACCAAACTGCTTTTACCAGCTAGTGCAAGAGAGAGGAAAAGAAGTTTTACACCAATTGCGGTTGCAGTATTATAACGGATTTTCTGAACAGATTTTCTACCCAACTCAACAAGGAAGGGAATAAGCGTCATGTTATTATTCATCAGAGCCACATCGGCATTCTCAATCGCTACATCAGAACCGATTGCTCCCATAGCGATGCCAACAGGAGCAGTAACCAACGAAGGAGCGTCATTCACGCCGTCTCCTACCATACCTACATGCTTATATTGACTAATAAGTTTTGACAATTCAGCTACCTTCTGGTCGGGGAGCAGTTCTGCTCTAACCTGCTTTATACCTATCTGCTCAGCAACAAAAAACGCCGAAGATTCGTTGTCACCCGTAAGAATGACTGGTTTAATTTTCATACGAGTTAAAGCGTTTATCATTAACTTGCTATCTTCCCTAATCTCGTCAGTAATACCTATAACCCCAGTTACCTTCTTATTGTCACTCATAATAACCGTCGTTTTCCCTTGTTTTTCAAATGCTTCAACTTGTTGAATAACTTCATCTTCAACCGCATGCTCCTCGGTAATAAACTTAATATTGCCCATACAATGATGTTTATCGGTGCAGACTAAACAGTCGCCTCTCAATCCTTTTCCTGACACTGCTTCAAATTTGGTGAATTGATGAGGATTGAGATTATGCTTTTTAGCTTCTTCGATAACACTCAGGGCTAGTGGATGTTCGGAAAAAGACTCTATCCCAGAAGCACAAGCCAGAACATCCATTTGGGTAAATCCATTAAAAGGCACGATGTCAGAAACCACGGGTTCTCCTTTAGTGAGCGTTCTTGTTTTATCAAAAGCAATCGCCCTTATTTTTCCTAATTCTTCAACAAACCTACCGCCCTTAATAATGACGCCCTTTTTAGTGGCGTTACCAATGGCAGAAAAAATTGTAATAGGGGTCGAGATAACTAAGGCGCAAGGACAGGCAATAATGAGAAGAGTTAGTGATTGGGTAAACCAGGGCGTAAATGGCTCTCCGAGGAAACCAACTGGCACCAGAACAAGAAGAAATGCGGCTACTATAACAAAAGGCGTGTAATAGGAAGCGAACTTCTCAATAAACTTTTGCGAATGAGACTTTTTCTCGGCTGAGCTGTAGGTTAAATCTATAATCTTGGAAAGTGTACTATCTTCTGCTGTTTTGGTGACCTGAATTTCCATATAACCATTCCCGTTAATTGTTCCCGCATAAACAAAATCTCCTTCGTGCTTATTTTTAGGTAAAGGCTCGCCAGTTATTGTTGCCTCATCAACTAAAGACATTCCCATAATAACCTTACCATCAAGCGGGATTTGGTCACCTGGCTTTACTATGATCACATCACCGATCCCTATCTCCTTAACAGATGTCTTTCCTGTTTTACCCTTCACTTGGGCAGTTTTGGGAGTGTTGTCAACCAGTTCTTTCAATGCAGACTGACTCTGTTCTATCCCAAAGTCCTCTAAAGCATTTCCTAGAGCAAAAAGAACGACGATAATCACAGCCTCTTCCCATTCCTGAAGGTATACCGCCCCAGCGATAGCTATGGTCATTAAAAGATTAATGTCTGAAAACCGAAGATGCAAAAGACTGCGGATACCGCTAGTAAAGACAGCTCTACCGAAGATAATGATGAGAGTTATAAAAAGCGGCAGTTCGACCCATTTAGGTAAATGGGTTGAGAAAAAAGATAAAATCTCAAAAGGTAGAACTATCAAAAATGCTAACAACAGATACTTAAACTTCTTATTTTGTAAAAGCTCTCGATATTTTTCTAGATTTTTCATACAAATTAATATACTCTTGAATTGGCTTGGTTTCTACAATTTGTAAAAACACTTTTCTCATTATACGAAATTCCAAGCAAAACTTTAAGAGCTTTGTGCTTCTTTGCAGATCGTAACGCCGTGTGTTGACCTGTGTGGGGCTTTCGTGCCTGGGGTGGAAGGTTGGCCTTCGTTCGGATTCAGAAGCCTCGTTGGGGATGTGTTGAGGGAATTGAAGGTTAGTAACTACAATCTTTGATGTTTGCCCAGTCTATAGGTATTCCAGAGTTTACCCTATTCAGAACACAATCAGCTGTAATTATAAGCCATATTACGGCGATCACTATAAACACAATAGCCACAACCCTCTGCTTTTTCATACACACTTTTATTCTACGACAACTGCTTTAATTCTTGAAAAGCGATACGGTATTCCAATACTGAATCTCCTTGTTGCCGCTAATACTTATACGGATAGTTGGATACGACCAGGGTCTACCATCCAACCCTTCTGGTAATTTGTAACCTTTGTCTTCCCAGAACCATTGGTGTAACTCACCGTTTGATTGGAGTGAATAAGTAAACTGTCCCCATATCTGATCAAGGTTTGGCACGGCTCGTTTCAGATAGTCCAGAGCGATATTTTCTCTCTCTCCGGTGCTGATTCGGTTGGTCTTTCAGTATTGAACCATGAAAAAAGAGTCCGAAGAAAAGAGTTTGAAGTCCCTAACATCATCAACTCCTTAGATATTTGCATTATACCCAAATACTAATACCAAAAACCCATAAATGCAAAAAATAAGGTAGCAAAATTGGAAGAAGAATTACTGAAGATACCAACGACAGTAAAAGCTAAATCTGGAGGGACGGGCAGTTCCCCTCATCTAACATCTCCTATCGGAGAAGTACCTGGAGCTGGAGCCCGACTTCCCAGGTCTTCAGAACCTAAAAGTATTATACCACAAAATGTCAAATTGGCAAAAGACCTAGAGGACTTTCTCAATGGGAAGGTAAACGATTTAATGCCCAACCGACCAATGTATAGGATTACTAAAGGAGGAAGGGGAGCGGGGGGGGCTAGTTCGGTCCTCCAAAAACAACCGAAGTCAACATTATCAAACCAAAGAGCAATAAAATTGCCAGCGGGGTCGCTAAAACTAGAACTACCATTTCAACAATCCACTTTGAATCAATCTTCATCCGTCCCGATTATATCACGGAATACAAGAGATATTTTGACTGGAGAGGGATTAAAGGAGAAGAAATTAGTAGGAAGATTAAAGACTAATGAAAAATACCCGACAGAGCTTAGGCAGATGCTAGAGGGTACTTACGTTCCGCAAAGCAATGCCCAAACAATCTCGAATGCCAAAAAACTAGTCAGGCTTGATCCGAATGCCGCCGAAGCAAGAGCCATGAATCCTCAAAACGCTGTTGATCAAGCTATCGGAGCGGAATTATTTAATTATCACATGGATAAAGGAAACGTTGCCAAAGCTAATGAGATTTTAAACGCCACCGCAGGAACAAACGAAGGACAAATGATCCAGATTTTATCGCAGTACGACAAAACAACTCCTCAAGGAGCTATTAAATTCGCTCAAAATGCGGTTAAAGAATATAACAAAATTCACGTAGATCAACCACTACAATTATCAGATACTACTATACAGGACATTTATAAAAAGGCTAAAAATATTCAAGTAATGCCAGAAGGCAGGGAAAGAAACATTGCCGCCAACGACCTCATAAATCAGGTTAATAATTTAATTCCTTCAAGTATTGTGGATAAAGCCGTGACTGTTTGGAAGGCGGGGCTTTTAACCTCTTTAAGAACTCACGAACGAAATTTGCTTGGTAATACTATCCATGGGGCTGCCGAGGTTTTTAAGGATATCCCCGCAACCGCAACAGATATGCTTTTGTCGCTAAAAACGGGCAAAAGGACACTTACTCCGACATTCCAAGGAACAGGAAGCGGGGCCAAGCAAGGATTACAGGCGGGTAAAGATATTATTATTAAAGGTTACGACCCAGAACAGGCTATTTCTAAGTACGACGTTCAAAGAGTTACTTGGGGTAATAACCCCATAGAGCAGGCCTTAAAGATTTATACAGAGACTGTTTTTAGAACTCTCGGAGCATTACAAGCGATATGTATGACAGCAAAGCGTCTGAGTATATAAAAAGACGGGACGATTTAGTCTTGCAGTTAGAAGAACATAACAACGCCGACAGTAATTATTATGTCGAGGCTGAAAAGGTGCTGGACGTTACGCAAAGAGCTTACGAAATTTTCAAAAGTTCTGAAGAAGAGGAAAAACGGGAATTTCTGCAATATATGCTTCAGAACTCTGTTTTAAAAGGAAGAAAGCTTGAACTGACGCTCCAAAAGCCCTTTGACGAGATACTCGAGTACGCTTCCCGTCAACTATGGCTCCCCCGAGAGGATTCGAACCTCTAACCTTCTCCTTAACAGGGAGCCGCTCTACCATTGAGCTACAGGGGAATATTTTGTTTTAAATGTACAATCGAGTTTGCGTTTTACGCTCAAATTATACCTTATCCATTGTTAATTGTAAATTCAATCTCCCCCTTCAAGTATAAGTTGCTTCTTTTTACCGAAAATGGTATAATACGCTTCTTAAAGGCAATTTGAACTTTTAAATCTGTTTAAATCGAATTTTGTTTTGAAAAGTAAGATAAAGATACTCTAAACTTTTTAACTTCGTATCTTTCTTCTCTTTAGAACTCTTCAAAATTTAAACAGTTTTAACGGTTTAAACTTAGGTTTAAACTTAACTTTATGCAAAACAAGACTGACAATCTCTGTATCAGGTGCGGTAAGCCAAGAGTTGACGTTAAGACTTGGAAAGAATGTGTTAAGGGGATTACCTTCACCCATACCACGACTTCATGTCCCGATCCTGAATGTCAAAAACTCGTTGATAAACAATTTGCCGTGGAAAAAGCCAAAAAAGAAGCGATTGAAAAAGAAAAGCTGCAAAGAATGGCCGCCAATAAATTAGCTCATCAAAAAACTTCGAAAAAGCCCCGCTAAAACTTACCAAACTTCGGTTTAAAGATGATCTGTCGTATCCGCCATGGCTTCTTCTTTTGTTTTATGAATAATCGCGTCCTTATGTTGAGGCGGCGTATAAATGGTATAGAGTTTTAACTGTTTGTCGGCTGATGTGTTAACGACATTGTGTTCGGTTCCGGCCGGAATCACGATGGCAAAGCCGTCTTTGATCGCCTGTTCTTCGCCGTTAATTAAGACTTTTCCTTCGCCCTGCTCAATTCTAAAGAATTGGTCAACGCTTTGATGCACTTCAAGGCCGATATCTTCGTTTGGCTGCAAAGACATGACGACCAATTGAGAATGGGGTCCGGTAAAAAGAA
Organism: Patescibacteria group bacterium; assembly: GCA_023473585.1. Classification (NCBI taxonomy): domain Bacteria; species Patescibacteria group bacterium. Next base: position 85,147 of record JAMCYU010000009.1, read on the forward strand.
CTTGACGGAAGAAGCTATTGTTTAAGGTTTTTTCCTCGATGTTACCTACAAAACCTCCCATTTTTTATTTTCACCTCCCCTCTTCGTGTATTAAGACCATTTTAGACAAAATTTGGCAGGATGCAAGATGGTAAAAAGAGGAGGAAGATTTATTCTAAATAGTCTTTGAGTTTTTTGGATCTTGAAGGGTGTCTTAATTTTCGCAACGCCTTGGCCTCAATTTGTCTGATTCGCTCTCTGGTCACGGCAAATTCCCGGCCGACCTCTTCCAAAGTTCGGGGTCGACCGTCATCCAAACCAAAGCGCAGGATTAAAACTTTTTTCTCCCGGTCAGAGAGAGTGGACAAAACTTCTTCCATGTGTTCTTTTAAAAGCTGACGGGTCGCGGCATCATAAGGCGTCGGCTGAGTCGTATCCTGGATAAAATCGCCCAAATGAGAATCTTCCTCATCGCCAACCGGCGACTCAAGCGAAGTCGGCTCTTGCGAGACCTTAACGATTTCGCGGATTTTAGAAACGTCAATCCCCATTTCCTGGGCGATTTCTTCGGGCGTCGGTTCTCTCCCCAACTCCTGCATCAGGCGTCTTGAGGTTCTGACAAAACGATTAATCGTTTCGACCATGTGGACCGGGATCCGAATCGTTCTGGCCTGATCGGCAATCGCCCGGGTGATCGCCTGTCGAATCCACCAAGTCGCGTAGGTTGAGAATTTAAAACCGCGCTGCCAGTCATATTTCTCTACGGCCCGAATTAATCCCTGGTTCCCTTCCTGGATTAAATCCAAAAGCGACATGCCCCGGCCGACGTATTTTTTGGCAATCGAAACGACCAGCCTTAAATTCGACTCGATTAACTTTTTCTTAGCCGCCCGGTCGCTTTTTTCAATCGCCTTGGCCAGGGAAATTTCCTGTTCAAAATTAAGAAGCGGCACGCGACCGATTTCGCGCAAATACATTCTGACCGGATCTGAGACCTCGCCCACCCCAATGGCCGCCAAAGCTTCAAGTTCTTTTTCCAATTCAGACACCGGTTTGACCTGTTCCTCGTCCTCGGAAACCGTCTCGAAAACATCAACGCCCACTTTATTTAACTTATCAAAAAGCTCTTCAATTTCCGGAATATGATGCTCGGCCTGTGGAAAAACCGCCAGGATATCATCCTGGGTGATAAAGCCCTGTTCACGGCCCAAAGACAAAAGATCCGCAACAGTAGAAAGGGTTTTTGGTTTAGTCATTTTTCTCTTTCATTATACTATGTCTTCTGGTATTTTTTAAGCTCGACGGCAATTTGCCGATATTCCTGCGTTAAGGATTCCAGTTCTTCTTTGTTGACTTCTTTCATTTGTGCCGAAAGAGCAAGCAGTTTATTTTTGCAATAAATTTTTTTAATTTCATCGGCAGTTTTTTCCAGTTCGCGTTCAAAAAGTTTTTTGTCGTCTAAAATTGAAGCTAAATCAAGAAGATAGGCCTGATCGAGCGTGGGAACCAGTTCTTGAGGTAAAATTTTAACGAAATCTTTAATCGTAAATTGCGGCTGTTTCGCCAAATAAAGATAGAGCTTTTCAAAAATTTTCCTCAGCGCTTGGTTCGTAAAAATCTCCGGTTTGATCGTCCATTTTTCCTCTTTTAAGATTTCCGTCAAATCAGGACTTTGTAAAATTAAGGCTAAAAATTGTTCTTCTAAGAGTTGTTGTCTTGATATGGCTTGTCCCTGGGTTGAAGTTGGCGAGACTGACCCTGTCTTTCCAAGTTCTTCTTTTTTGGTAAGTTTCTTGGCCGTCTCAATAATCACCTCTTCGGAAACACCTAAAAGGCCAGCCAGTTTTGAAAGATAATGGGATTGAACAATCGGATTGGCAATCTTAGCAAGAGTCGGGATAACCTCGTCGCCGATTTTTCTTTTTCCGTCAGCGGTAGACTTATCAAAACGTTCCAGGGCTTTAGCCAAAAGGTGGTCAAAAACAGGAATGGCTTCTTTAACGGCTTTTTGCCAAAGACCGGGATTGGCCCTAGCGCACTCGTCGGGATCCTTTCCTTGCGGTAAAGAAACGACGTTAATGGTCAAACTCGCCGCGTCAGCGACCTCAATCCCCCGTCTGGCCGCCGCGTCACCGGCCAAGTCCATATCCAAAGCCAAGTCAAGATTTTGGGTAAAACGTTTCAAAAGATTGACCTGGTTAACGGTTAACGCGCTGCCTTTAATGGCGACCACGTTGGCAACTCCGGCCTGAAAAGAAGAGATTAAATCAAATTCTCCTTCAACGATAATCGCCCGATCCTCTTTTTTGATCGCTTCTTTGGTAATATCTAAACCGTACAAAATATTTCCCTTAATATAAACGGCGGTTTCCGGAGTATTAATATATTTAGCCTCTTGGGCTTTTGGATCAAGAGTTCGACCGGCAAAACCCACAATATTACCCCGATGATCACGCAGGGTAAACATTAACCTTCCCCGAAAACGGTCATAATAATTTTTATCATCTTTGATGACTAAACCGGCGGCTTCCATTTCCGGTAAGGAAAAACCTTTTTTCGTTAAAAATTTGATCAGGTTGTCCCAATTTTTTGGCGCCCAACCTAAAGAAAAAGTCTCCAGCGTTTTTTTCTTAACCCCGCGACCCAAAACATAATCTAGGGCTTCCTGACCTGAAGGGTGGTTGACTAAAAGATAATGATAATACTCGCTGGCCAGATGATTGATTTTATAGATTTTTTCCTTATTTTTGGCCTGTTCACTGACTTCAAAACTCCTGATGAGTTTAACCCCGGCTCTTTTGGCTAAAGTCTCTAACGCTTCGGGAAATTCCATATTTTCCATCTGCATCAAAAAGCCGAAAATGTCTCCACCCTTCTGACAACCGAAACAATGCCAGATTTGCCGCTCGGGGGAAATCATGAAAGAGGGTGTTTTTTCGCCGTGGAACGGACAAAGAGCCTTAAAATTCCTCCCGGCTTTTTTTAAGGGCAAATATTCCGAGATCAGATTGACAATATCGATTTTGGTTTTGATTTCTTCAAGTTGATCCATCGCAGGCGCATTATACCATGATCCTGAAGCTGCCGCAGGAAACCAAAAATTAATCTTGACTTTATGATTTGATTACGTTATTCTCCACTTGAAAACTATGCCAAACCAAGAATCGGAACCAAAAATTGGCCCATTAGCCCGATTCTTCTTTCGACTTCGTCATGGACCAAATGTCAACCCGGATAATCGCTTGGTAAATTCTGACTCTGAATGGTTTTATGAACCATCGCTAACCGGTCAACCCGTAGGAATCAAGAAAGACCCATCGGTAGATAAAACTGCGAAGAACGCTCCTAACCAATAATCCCCATTTTATTTCCGTCAATCCTGCGGTGTGTGTTTAAAAAAATCCCTACCTGTGGCAGGCAGGCAAACTGATTTTGGTCTTTGGCGGTAAATTCCTTAACCCCTTTTGTTTTCCTCGGCATGGGAAGTAATTTCAAGATTACAGCTATTAGTCTTTTTGCACCATTCCTCACACTTTTCCATCCATAACCTTTCCTTATAATGCAAATGGCACTCGGGGCATTCATATAATCGCGGCTTTTCTTTTTTAGACCCCAGTTTGATCATGTTTTCTTAATGTTTCCACTAATTGTTTCCCACTCGTCATAGTTTCAAAAGACATTTTCCAACTGGCGGAGAGAGCGAGATTCGAACTCGCGATTACCTTGCGGTAATATTCGCTTTCCAAGCGAACGCACTCGGCCACTATGCGACCTCTCCCTTCGATTTTGCCCGGTCTGACTTGGCTTTATTCAGGGTAAACCATGTTGTGTTTACACTGAAAAATCGACAGATTTTTTAGTGCACTTGGGCAGAATCGAACTGCCATCACAGCCTTCGGAGGGCCGTACTTTATCCGTTAAGCTACAAGTGCTCGGGAATTTGGCGGTGGGAGAGGGATTTGAACCCCCGTGACCCTTGCGGGCCGCATGGTTTTCGAGACCAGCCAGTTGAACCGCTCCTGCATCCCACCCCTTCGGCAAGCTCAGGGTAAACCAAAATAAGTGCGACTACCCAGAATCGAACTGGGATCAGCGGTTCCGCAAACCGCTACTCTATCCATTAAGCTATAGCCGCAATTCTTAACTTTTTTCTAAGGGGACTTTTTCCGACAACCATTTGGCAGCATCGTCCATCCAATTTTTTTCCGGTTTTTCTTTAAAAGCTAAGTTTTTGGAAAGCAGAGCCTTAATTTTCTCCTTATCCTCTATTCCGGTTAAGATAACTAATCTTCCCGGAAATTTTAATTTCGTCGTCACGACCAAAAGCGACTGTCCCCATTTCTCGGCAAACCAAAAAGCAACCAATTCTTCCCATTTATAAAAATGGCCGACACTTTCCAAGCCAAGACTGGTAATTTTGTGCTCGACTTCTTCCGGCGGAATGGTCGCCAGAACATAAGCCACAAAAGCCAAAGCCAAAATGGCGCCGATTAACAAAAATTCTTTGATAAAAACTAAAATGACCGCCAGTAAAAAGACAATGGCGCCAATGGTCGTAAAAAATTCCTTTTCTCTTTTTTTAAAGGGCCTGGAAGCGCTCTTCCAAACAAATAATGTTTCCTCTTGAGCAGACATAATATTTTTCCTCCTTCAGTTCGCCAAAGCTTTCGACTTGGACGACCTGTTTAAGATTATATCACCTTTGCCATTTTTGAAGATAATACTGTACTACTAGAAATTCATGCTTCTTCATAAAAGCCCTTCCTGAACCGGATTTGAGGTATTTCTCAAAGTTAAAAGCAGTATATTTATTAGAAAAGGCAATATAAGAAATAAGTCTTACCGGAAGTCTACCTTTGGTGGCAGGAATTTGACCCTTTTGATGTCTACTAAGTCTGTTTTTAAGATTGTCTGTACAACCAATGTAGGGCTTATTATCACCGCACCGTAAAATATAAACGTAATAAAAGCGGACTGTGTCCGCCGAAGGTCGCCTAAGAATAACAGGTTTATCGTTATTATCAATACTAATTTTCATTAACAAAAGTCGCCACCGCTAAAGCTATGGCGACCGAAGGCGGAGGGTAGAGGGGTCGAACCTCTTAGAGCTTACGCTCACTGGTTTTCAAGACCAGCGCATTACCGTCCTGCCCACCCTCCCTAAAAATGGTTTACACTTGAAAATACCTGCGAAGCACAATTCTTACGAATGGTGTTTTCAAGTGCGGAAGGTACAGGATTCGAACCTGTGCGAGCCTTGCGGCTCAAGGGGTTAGCAACCCCTCGCTTTGGACCACTCAGCCAACCTTCCAATTTTCTTTTATTATAGCAGATCGCCCTATCTGGCCAGAGTTAAACCCCAAACCCATTTGGCGCCGGCTTTTTTCAAAACCGCGCCGCAGGTCCTAAGGGTCGCGCCGGTTGTCCAAACATCGTCAAAAACGTAAATATAGATCTTAGGAATTAGTAATTGGTATTTGGGATTAATAACAAAAGCGTCCTGGATATTTTTCAACCGGTCTTTCTTGGTAAATTCAACTTGTGGTTTGGTGTTTTTGGTTTTAATCAGTAAATCCGAAACCATTTTTAATCCCGTTTTCGCGCCGACAAATTTTCCCAAAAGTTCCGTTTGGCTGAAACCGCGCCAATTTTCGCGTTGGCTGTGCAGAGGAACCGGAACTAAACTTGGATTTTGAAGTTTCATCTCTTTAAGCGGCGCTAAATCAATCAATTCCGAGGCCAGGTCAGAAACCAGTCTGTATTTTAATTCTTTAATGGCTTTTTTCGCCAAACCCTGATAAGACCAAAAAGACGTTAGACCGTCAAGCGCATAGCGGGTTTGACAGCGGGGATGAGTCGCGCCACCAATGGCCGCTCTTTCACAAATCGGGCAGATTTGCCCCTCACACTTTTGAATTTTAGTTGCACATTGCCGACAAAAATATTGTCCCAGCTTGCCGCAGCCCAAACACCGACGGGGAAAAAGAAGATTTAAAAGAAGATTCATTTTAAACTAGCCTTTTATTACGAAAAGCAAAACCGGAATTTGTTTTGAGATATTTCTCGAATTCTAAGGCTTTTTTCTTTGAAGAAAATGCGGCGTAAAAAACAAGTTCTAACGGTCTTAGATTTTTGGTTTGGGAGACTCTGCCTTCTATATGTTCTTTTACTCGTTTTTTGAGATCGGCAGAATAACCAATATAAAATGTTTTATTTATTAACCTTAATATATAAGCGTAATACATGCCCCACTTCGCTAAAGCTCCGTTTGGGGCACCCTTCGCGTGTTCTAACTTTTAAACAAATCGAAGGGGGCTGTGCCACTCCGTAGCCAGGTACTGTATAGTACCTGGCGAAGGGTGGAGATGGGGAGCAATGAACTCCCGTCCGGAAAAACAAATTAAAAACTTCTACAAGCTTAGTCAGACTTTGTCCTCCCGAGGGAGGTTTCGCCTTAATCTGTTCCGTCTGACAAGAAGATTAAAGCTAGTCAACTTAAAATTTGATTTATAACTATCAACGCGGTTATAAACTACATCCTGACTAAGTTTGCGCCCAAAATTCGTCATCAGGAAAAAGAATTAAGGACGGCTTAAGCTTGCTTAGTTATAAGCAGGAACTTGAGCATATGCTAAATTTGCATTAGCAATTAAGTTTTGACAACGTTTTACGAGTTGGTGTCATCCTCGGCTTGCCGTTTTTAAAGTGCAATCTCCGTCGAAACAATCATCCCCATTTTTAAATTTTACCTCTTAATTCTTCTTCGACTTGTCTTTCCAAATCTTTGCGTTTTAAGGCTTCCCGCTTTTCGTACTGTTTCTTACCTCTGGCCAAGGCTATTTCTAATTTGATAAAACTATGACTCGTAGTATAGCACGAAAGCGGAATCAAGGTCAAATTAGATTGCTGCAATCGGCCCTTTAAAGCCATTATTTCCTTTTTATGGAGTAAAAGTTTGCGCGTTCTTTTGGGATCATAGCCTTCGGCCGGAGCGTTTGAGTAGGGATGGATTTGGGCATTAACCAGATAAGCTTCTGTCCCTATAATTTTTACAAACGAACCCTCTAAAGACAGATGTCCTTCTTTAACCGACTTGACCTCTGGTCCGGTTAATTCTAGACCAGCTTCAATTTTCTCCAGAAGTTGATAATCGTGGTAGGCCCGCCGATTGCCGATACGCATATAACTTGTTATTTTAAACCAATTTGATAAATTTTGCTTGCCCGCAAAGATAGGATTTTCTTTTCTCCCTCCGACACCACAAAACCCGAAGTCTGACTCATCCCTTCCCAAAGATACTGGCTTTGATAAGAGCCGTTTTTCTCCAAGACTAAAATCCGGCGATTAAGTTTGTCCAAAAGATAAAGATTTTTCGTTTCTTCACTGGTAAAAAGAAAAAGATTATTGGCTAAGGGTAAGTTTAGATTTTGAATTTCAAAACGATCATTTTTTCCATAAGTGAATTTTAAAATTTTATCCGTGGTCAGCCAAACCGAACCATCAATGGCCAAAGATGAAGCCAGAGCCAGATCCACCTTGTCAAGTAAATAGCCTTTTTTGCCGGAAAAACCCGACTCGCTGCCAACATATTTCCAGATTTGGTTTTTGGTTTTGTCAAGTAAATAGAGATTGTCGGCAAAACTGGTGAGAAAAATTATTTCTCCCCATTCAGGATCAGCTTTAATGGCTAGTTTAGCCGTCCCATCATTTATTTTTATTTGATAAACACCTTTATCGGTCAGGGCAAAAACAGCGCTTGCCGTCACCGTCAGGCTTTTTAAGCCTTTAAAATCTTCGCCACCGGCTAAAATTTGGCTCGCTTTGGACTTGAGGTTGATTTTATAAAGGGAAGAATTTTTCCCATCGGCCACATATAAATTTTCTCCGGCTACAGCGATTTGACTTCCCTCTCCTCCCTCTTTAATTAAGCCCACGTCTAAAAAGACCTCTCCGTTGACTTTATAAACCTGACTGGCCGTTTCTAAATTTTCGTTAATCTTCGTCAATAATTCTTTGATTTTTTTCGCCTCGTTTGAGTTTGGCGAGTAATCTTTGCTTAAAGCCTCAAGGCTATTTAGGGCTTCTTTCAAAAGTTCGCCAGCCCGGGGATTTTTAAGACCAACCAGGGCTTGACCTTCGTTAAGTTGGGCAAGCGCAGACTGATAAATTTGGCTGAAACGGCTTTCGTTTTTACTCCCTAATTTTTTATTCAAACCCAAAACAATACTGATAATCAGTAAAATCGTTAAGATAACGGCGATGCCGAAAATAACTCTTTTCTTCTTTTCCTCTTCGGTCGGTGCCTGCCGAAGATAAATTTGGCTGGACCGACGAAATCTAGAGAATAAATTGTAGATTATAGATGAGAGTTTCCGGAGGAGAATTTTCAGTTTCGATTTTTCCTTTGTTGCCAAATCGGGTTTTGGGGCAAGAAAAGTTTCCTCTTCGGCGGGAAGAGTTTTTTCTTCCGTCCAGGACTCTTTGACTTTAGCAAATTGTAAAAGAAGACCAGCCACCCCGCTGGTATCTTCAGATCGGTGGATTAAACAAGTTAAACCTTCCGAAAAATCAGTGAGGCTAAGATTATTCTCTGGGATTGAAGTTTCAAAAACTTGCTTGACTTCATCAAAAGAAACGACCTCGGAAAATCGTGGCGAGGTTAAAAGAAAAAGATCGTTATCGGTAAGAAGGCCCGAAGCCGTCCCGTCTTCGCTTAAAAGAAGACCAAGTTTCTCCCCTCTTTTGATCATGACACGGCCGGCCCCGCGACTGACTAAATAAAGAACCTGACCAACCTGCACGGCTAAAACCAAGGATAAACTTAGACCTTCGTCAACTTCGATTTTTTTAACCAAAACCTCTAGGTTCGCTAAATTTTTGTAAGGAAGGCTTTGGAAATCGGTGATAATTTTTTCAAAAGTTTCCTTACCCTTGGTGGTGACGGGAAAGCCCGAAGACGCCGCCATTTCCAAAACCAAAAAAAGTTTATTATCAGCGTAAACCCAGGAGTCTATTTCTCCGGTTTGAGGTGTTCCGACTATTTCGGCAAAATTAGCCTTAAAATCCATACCAACCTACGTTTCCGGCAGTTTTCAAAGTAAAGTAAGGGTTAGGATAAAAATCGTCATAGCCGCTAATAAATGCAATAAACCGATAAAGCGCAGGGCCGGAGAAATTTTGGCCTCAACCATCTGGTTCATTAAATCAATTTGCCGAAAACAAATACCGGCAAAAATAAGATAGAGTCCCAAAAGAATTAACAGAAACAATTTTATATAAATCCAGGGCCACCAAGAAACTAAAATCATTAGAAATTGCTCAGCCGTCATACGTTTTCCTCGCTTTTTTCGGTCATTTCGCCGATCGCCCGGACCACCTGCTCCGGATGAGGCACGGCTTCAAAACAAAAATTGGCCTCGGTCCCGGCGGTTTGGATATTGACGTCGCCGTAGTCAAAAATCGCCCGGACCACGCCGCCGAGTTTGTAGCTTAAATCCTGAATTTTGGCGATTCTCGTTGAGGCCAAACGTTTATATAAAAGTTGGTAAAAATCAACGTCAATGATCCGTTCGTTGGTGACGATATAAACATTAAAATACCAGCCGATAAAATTAACTAAAATAAAACCGGTTGTACATAAATACCAAAAGAGACTGATAATTAAAGTCAGATTCGCAGGAATTGGCGGTAAAACTTTCTGCGTTAAAAGAAGGGGCAAAATAACGGTGGGCACCAAAAGCAAAATCACGGAAAAAAGCATCCAGGGGATATTGGTTATCCAATGCTTTCTTAAAAGCATGACAATTTGTTCTTCATCTTCCTGAGTATTAAAACGAACACTGTCGGGGTAAGTCATAAAAGCCGAAAGAGAACCGCCTTTGGATTCCGGAGGAACGACGTTGGGTAAGGTGGTTTTTGGCTCTGAAACTTTTGGCTCTTCGGTTTCAGTTTCTTTTTTGGGGGCGACAAAAAGATCAGGCATGGTCGTTTCACTCCAATTTCTAAATTTTAATTTCTAAATCCTAAATATTTTGAATTTTGAGAATTGTAATTTGCGATTTGTTTAGAATTTAGGATTTGTTATTTAGAATTTTCTTTTTATTATACTATTTTTTCTCGATATTAAAAAATGAAAAACCCGATTGAGGAATCTTCAAATATCCGGGAGCCCGCAAATTAAACCCTTTTTTAAAATCAGCGCCGCTTAAACGAATACTCCCGTTGATGACCACTTCATTGGTCGTGCCGTCGCCCTGAATAACCGACACACTGTCAACAGAATTTATGCCTCCGTATTGACGAGCGACATTTCTTAGTTCGTCTTGGTTGTAAGGATTCCCTCCCCAGCAGGAAGTGGTTGTCGGCGTAATCCGATCGTCATTGGTATTTTTTAAAACTAAGGCGGCGTTGACAATATCAGCCAAATCAGAGGCGGTTAACCAGGGATTAGAGCGACCGCATTTATCACTGTTAACATCATAACCCTTGGTATACCAAGCTTTATAGGCCCAGGGCGAACCGCTTAACTTCTCGTATGATTTGTCAAAAAAATTAGAGCCGCCCGATCCGTCAGTCGTATCCCAACCCATGGTCGTTATAAACCCGCCGGTGGTTGAGGAATAATAAGTCACGACGTCTTCTAAGACTTGGCCGCGGGTCTCATCAACCGCCTGTTTCCAGGAAGACGGAGGGTTGTTTGATTTGCCTTTATTAAAAACCTGACAGCCTTCGTCAGCACAAATGGTCGTGCCATTTTGTTTGTACCTTAAAGCAAAGCTTCTGGCCGCCACGGCTTGCGCTTTCAAAGCATCCGTGCCCCAAGTTGAAGGCATTTCCGCAATCCCGTAAAGATAAGTCGTTTCAAACTCCATTGAGCCGTATCCAGAAACACTGATGTTTCCTCCGGTATCTTTATTAACCGGTTCTTTACCGTAATAAGCCCTTAGGATTTCGCGGTAATTTTTGCCCTGCCCTGCTCTGCCTCTGGCACCATACTGGCTCATGCCTTTACGATGGGTATAAGCTCCGAAGGAAAAAACGGCAAAAGAACCCGAGGGCGCACTTTCGCGAAAACCCTTGATGGAAGCGTTATAATCGTCGGCCAGCTCGCTGTCACCGACCGAGGCGGTAAAACCGCCGCTCTTAACGGCCAAAATCGCTGTCTGTAAAGAGGAAATCGAGCCTTCCAGTTTTTGCTGATAAGAAGTGGCTTCTTTTAAAAGTTTGCGCACCGATTCGGCTCTTTTATCGGTTTCGGCTTTAATTGAGGCTAAACCGGTTTTTTCCGTCTCGAGTTGTTGTTTTTTAGTTTCTAAATCTTTAAGATAAAGGACAATTTCCGTGATTTTTTTCTTATCTTCATTGGTTACCGCCCGCTGATAAGCCAGTTCTCTTAAAAAAGACGCGGCGCTTCCTTTTGAAAAAATTAAAACCAGGGGGTTATCATAATAGCTTCGAATATAAAAGTGGCGGACTCTTTTGGCTAATACTTCTTCCTGGGCCGCCAAATTCTCATCCCCTTTTTTGATTTCTTTTTCCTTAATAAATAGCTCTCCCTCAATTTGTTTAATTCTTTTTTGAAAATTAGCAATATCGGTTTCCATTTTCCGTAAATCCTCTTCGTGAGGCTTGATCGCTTGCTCCATTAAGTCCCACGCGTGTTGGCAACTCTCCATTTTCGTTTGGCAATCCAAAAGATTGGTACAGGTTGAAACACAATCCTCGGCAAGAACGAAAGGGGGATGCTTAAAAAGAAAATTAAAAGTAAAAATCAAAAAAATTAAGCTTAAAAATGAAAGGAAGGTTTTTTTCATCTAATCTCCTCATTATATCAAAGATAAATGAGCAAATTATTTGATTTCTTTGATTAATTCGCTTTGCTCATTATATCAAATCTTCTCTCTCTTGAAATTTCTCCAGCCATCAGCTATCCTGAAGGTAATGAAGAGAGTTTTGGGAGTATTGATTGGCTTGGTTTTTTTAATTTTAAGTTCAGGCTCCGCTTATGCCGAAAACTGTTCTTTCAGTTTCCCGGGACAGGTAACAACCGCACAAATTATCACTATAACCGTAACGCCCACTACTCTTGATTCAATTTATAATTTAGAAGTTTTTAAAGACGGTAGTCCTTATGCCAATATTGATCAAACCGCAAATTCTACCAGTTTAATCTTTAGTGTCGGCCCTTATCCCGAAGGCTTTTATGGCTGGAGTGTGTGGGTAAAAAATAGTAATGGGCAAACATTAAAGGGATGTTTTGCCCCACCGCTTCCAAAAACCACGCAAGTTGTTAATTCCAGTGGCAAATTCAAAGGCTCTGGATGCGGAACGGCACAAGCAAAATGTGTGGCCGATCCCAATGGTGTCTCTTTAACTGAATGTCAAAAGAAGTGTAAAAACACACTTACTTCATCTCCTCCTCCTAATGATCCTTGCGCGGGAGCAGGAGCAATCACTTCTTCGGAATATCAGAAATGCAATGATTGTCTTAAGGGTAATGATCCGGCTACTGCTGGTAAACCCGGCGCTTATACCGCCTTAGGTTGTATTTCTACCGATCCTCAAGGTTTTGTTTCTTGGCTTTTGGGAGCGGTCATCGGTATTGCCGGCGGCATTGTTTTTCTTTTAATTCTTTACGGCGGGTTTCAGATTTTAACTTCAACCGGCGATCCGGAAAAACTGAACAACGGCAAAGAAATTATTGTTTCGGCCATCGCCGGACTTTTGATGATTGTCTTTTCTGTGCTATTATTGAAAATAATCGGCGTGGATATTTTAAAAATACCAGGATTCCAAAAGTAAAATTCTAAACTCTAAATTCGAAATCCTAAACAAATTTTAATGCTCCAATCCGTAAATTTTAAACAAAACCACTACGATCTTGAAGAAAGAACCTTAAAGTTTTCCCAAAGAATATTTAATTACGTAAATAAGCTTACAAAGACAATTACCAATCTTGAGATTGGCAAACAACTTATAAGGTCGGCTTGCTCTGTTGGAGCTAATTACATTGAAGCAAACGAATCCTTGAGTAAAAAAGATTTTATCATGAGAGCTAAAATTTCCAAGAAAGAAGCAAAAGAAAGCCGTTATTGGTTAATCCTTAGCCAACCAAACGAAACAGAGATTGAAGAAAAAGAAGCTTTAATAAGAGAGGTTAACGAACTGATGAAAATTTTTGGTGCAATCTTAGAAAAATCTAAGTAGTTTTCAAAAAAATAATGTGGGTTATAAGTTTATAGTTTGTAATTTGTTTAGAATTTAGTTATTATGATTTAGAATTTATGAAATATTTAGCACAGATAGATTTTGACAATTTTAATAAGGCCATCTTCAAAAATGGGGGTCCGTTTGTTGATATAAAAACTTCCAGTCTGGGTTTAATTATCTCTGAATTTTTAAAATATCTTTTCCCTCTGGCCGGGCTTTTGCTGTTTGCTTATTTGGTCATGGGTGGCTTTAGTTACTTGACCTCCGGCGGGGATCCTAAGGCAACAGAACAGGCTAAAAGCAAAGTAACAAACGCCATCGTGGGTTTTGTGATTTTAGTGGTCGCTTATTGGATCGTGCAAATTTTCGGCTACATGTTCGGCATCACCATTTTTTAAAATAAGTGGTCTTCGACTAAACTGGCTCCTCTGGCGGGAAAATTGACGATAATATTTCTGACTTCTTTCACTTGCTTTAATTTCTCTTCCAAGGCTTTAAGATTTTTTTGTTCACAAAGAAGATGGACATCCTGGCCCGTATTAATCGTAAAATAAACCAAAAGTCCTTCGCGGCGCCAGTCTTTGACAAGTTTCATTAATTTTAAAGTTCCCGGTGTCCAATAGATTAACGACGGCCGGGAAGTTAACATAATCGCGTGCAGTTCTAAAGCTTCAGCCTCAATTAATTCCCCAAATTGAGAGAATTTTTTTTCTTTGATAAGTTCTTTGGCCAGTTCTAACTTGGTTTTTATACCGGCTAATCTGGTTTGGAAAAACGGACTTGTCGCCACCAGTTTTTGTCCTTCGGTGGTCGAAACATCTTTTGGCCCCTCACTCACAATGGCAACGACATCGCTAATTGCCCAATAGTCCGGCGGAAACAAAGAAAGAGCGTAAGAACTTTCGCTCTTTTCCCCGTCCAGCCACTCTACAAAACCATCAGGGATAGAACGACAAGCAGAACCGGAACCCTGTCTGGCTAAAATGGAAAGTTCTTTTTTTGACAAATTAAGTCCCGCGGCGAAAGAAGCCGCCAGGGTTAGGGCGGCAAAACCGGAAGCAGAGGAAGATAGGCCTGTTCCTTTCGGAAAATTATTTTCGGAAACAACTTTGGCCCGGTCATTTAAACCGGCTAATTTTCTGACGCGATCAAGATGCTCGATAACCCGAATCGCTTCTTCTTTTTCTTGTTGATTATTAATTATAATTTCGTCTTTTTTATATTGAGGACTAAATTCCACGGTTGTTTTTGTTTGTAAGTTGCTTAAATTCATTGATATGCTGCCGTTTTCCGGCAAACGCAAAACCTCATCTTTTTTACCCCAATATTTAATAAAGGCGATATTTGACGGGGCAATCGCTGTAACTTTCATCATAGACTTAATACATAATACTTAATACTTTATACTTCAATTTTTATTCCTTCAGTATTGGCTTTAACCGACAAAACTTCTCCGCCTGCCTTAGTTATGGCCCTTTCTACTAATTTTCTTTTCTCTTCAGAAACCAAAGCAATCATACAATCGCCACCGCCGGCTCCGGATAATTTCGCTCCGTAAGCTCCGACATCAAGAGCCGCTTGACACATCTTGTCAAGTTTATCAATACTGACTCCCAGTTGCTTTAATAAATGGTGATTTTTGTTCATTAAATCACCGACTTTATCCCATTCTTTTTTTAGAATTTTTTCCTTGGCCTGATTGACAATCTCTTCGATCCGGTTATAAATTCCCTCGACTAATTCGGGGTTTTTGTCGGCTTTTTCTTTGACCTGATTTATCAAAGTAACCGTATCGGCTTTTATTCCGCTATAACCAACAACCAGCGGTATCGAATCAATATTAATCGGCTCAATAATTTTTCCGCCTGTCCAAAAATAAATCGTTCCCCCGTAAATGGCGGCCGCGACATCAAAGCCCGATCCTTTGCCTTGAATATCCAAAACCGTTTTGTAAGAAAGATCAAAGATTTCTTTATTGGTTAATTTAATCTTGGCAATCTCTGACAAACACTTTAGAACACAAACGGTTAAAGCCGACGAAGACCCAAAACCAAATTGGGCAGAAAATTCAGCCCGGGTTTTGATTTTTAAACCAGCGGGAAGTTGATATTCCGTCAAAAAGTTCTTAACGGCCATTTCGACAAACCTGGCGGCCTTAGGAATGTCCCCTTTTCCCAAATCCTTAAGCTCTTTTTGGTATTCTTGTATTTGAACATCCGGAGCTTCAAGGAGTAAAATTTGGTCTTTAATTATCTCCGTCTCTAGGTTTAAGCGCTGATTAACCGCCGTTACCAAACAGGGTCTGTTGTAAACCACCGCATGTTCGCCAAAAAGCATTAATTTTCCCGGTGCGGAAATAGTGATTTTTTTCATACGATTGTCAGACCTTTGACGCCAAATTTAACTTTAAAAGCTTCCAGTCCTAAATCATGACCTAATTTTAATATCTCGTCGGGGTTTTGATGATAACAAAGAAGAAGACCTGTTTCCTTTTTCCTGCCGCCGCCGCCACAAATCTTGGCCGCTCCCCCGATTTTTTCAATTTCACCGACAATGTTTTTTACATATAAACTGACTATCCCCAGATCCTCAAGACAGCTCTCGCAATTTTGAATGCTATTTTTTAACAATTGGTCATCTTTCTTTTCGATAGCCAAGAGAAATAATTTAGTTTGTTTCTCAATGACATTAAATATCCCCTCAATTTTGCTTTTTTCTTTGATCCGTCTTTTTCTAACCATTTCGACCATCTCTCCGGTCGTTTCTATCGGTTTTCCGGTATTGATCAAAATAAATCTGGGAAGTCTCTTTAATTTAAGTTTTTTAAAGATTTTGCCTTTTTTGGTTTTCTTGTACCATAAGACGCCACCGTAAGTACAAATGGTCGGATCAACTCCCGAAGAATTAACATGATAACTTTTTTCATAATCTATGGCTAACTTATTGATTTTTGCTAATAAATTTTGATTTAAATTGGTTTCCCCACTCAGGGCAAATTTAGAAGCCGCCTGGATAACCGAAAGCGCGGCCGATGATCCCATTCCGATCCCTAAAGGAATTTCCGATCTTATCTTCGAGACGGTTGTGTTGCCGTCTGTTTGTATTGTTGCCGTCATTCTTTTATCCACGGCCGCGACCAGCGCCGGCCGGCCGTAAACAACGGCGTGTTCCCCCATTAAAATGATTTTGCCGGGGCAAGATATCTTAATTTTTTGCATAAAAAGATTTTAAATGGGAGTAAATTTGATACCGTAAGGAATAACACCTTCACTGTCGGGTTTGTGCATCCGACGATAGACGGCTTTAACTTTTTGGCCAACGCGCAAATCTTTTTCCTGCCAATTCACCAGTTGGGCTACAAATCTTTCCTTATTTTCTAATTCCACCAAGGCCACCGGGTAAGGCGTTACTTCTTCAAAACCCAAGGGCGGCACTTTAATGACCGTCCAAGAAATAATTTTGGCTTCTTTGCCTAAAAGACTGGTGATCTTTTTTTGATGACGCCAAACTTTAACTGGTGAAATCATAAACTCTCCAAAAGATGAATAACGGCAACCGCTCCCGAACCGCCAACATTATGAGTTAAGCCGATTTTTGCCTTTTTAACCTGTCTTGACCCGGCTTTGCCGGCTAATTGATTGGCAATTTCCGCCACTTGCTTAACGCCGGTGGCGCCGACCGGATGACCACAGGCCTTAAGTCCGCCGGAAGGATTAATAACCGGTTTTCCTTGACCTAATTTCGTTTTGCCCAGAGCAATCTTTTTAGCGGCCTGACCCCTTTTAAAAATTCCCAAATCCTCACAAGCGAGAATTTCCGCAATTGTAAAACAGTCATGAACCTCGGCCACGTCTATTTTTTCTGGATTAATCTTGGCTATTTGATAGGCTTTTTGCGCGGCGCTAACGACCGCACCCAGACTCGTTAAACTTTTGCGCCCGGCTAAACCCAAACTGTCAGTCGCCACCGCCGAAGCCGTAATATAAGCCAGAGGTTTGTGTCTTTTCCCTGGCCGTTCTTGACTTAAAATAATGGCCGAAGCTCCGTCAGAAACAGGCGAACAATCAAGCAATTTTAGAGGTTCGGCAATTGAGGAACTGGCTAAGACCTGTTCCAAAGTAATTTCAAATGGAAATTGGGCTTTTAAGTTGAAAGAAGCATGGTAATGGTTTTTAACCGCAACCGCGGCCAGCTCTTTTTCGGTCGCCTGATATTTTTCCATGTAAGCTTTGGCCAAAATCGCGTATAAACCGGGAAAGGTTATTCCCGAAGCTCTTTCTTCATCATGACCGGCGGCCATTAAAGCTTGCGCCACCTCGGCCGGATTATGATCGGTCATCTTTTCCACACCGACCACCAAAACGGTTTTATAGGTTTTCGCCAAAATCCCGTTAACCGCACTATGAACCGCCAATCCTCCGGAGGCACAAGCTCCCTCAATTTTAAAAGCCGCAACCGAAACGCCCAACTCTTCGGCAAAAAGAGCCCCCAAATTTTCCTGCCCGCCCAAAATACCGGAGAGCATATTGCCGATATAGACGGCTTCGATTTCCTTCATGTCGAGTTGCGCATCAATTAAAGCCTCATTCACGGCTTCCCGGACTAAGGTTCGGGGTGACACTTCCCAAAGTTCCCCAAATTTTGTTGTTCCCGTACCTAAAACAGCTACTTTCATATTTTTCTTGTGTATTTCAAATATTCTGTATAGGTTATGTCTTTTTTCTTTTGCAAAAAACTACTTAATCCCGGCGCTAATTTTCTTCTTAATGGCAAAAGTTTGGTTGTTTTCAAAATAAAACTGTCTGCACCGGCGCCTGAACCATACGAGGTCAGAAAAAGAAGCCGGTTGGGTTGGGCCGTTTCTAAAACCCGGCACAAACCCAAAAGAGCTGAAGCTGAATACGGATTGCCAATCTCTTTAACCGTTAAGCTCGGCTCAAGCTGTTCTTGGGTAAAACCGAGCCTTTTGGCTATGTCCACGGGGAATTTACCGTTGGGCATATGAAAAATACAAGAGGCAAAATCCTTAGGTTTGAGTTGGGTTTTTTGTAATAATTTTTGACTGGCTTCCTGCACGTGGGCAAAATAGGCCGGCTCGCCGGTAAATCTACCCTGATGTGAAGGATAAGGAATACCGTCACGACGCCAAAAATCCGGCGTGTCTGACGAATAAGAAAGAAAGTCTAAAACTTCAACCAAAAAATTTTCTTTGTTTCTCCCTAAGACAAAAGCGGCCGCCCCGGCGCCGGCGGTATATTCTAAAATATCGTGGGGCTTGGCTTGTGAAGAATCACTGCCGATGACTAAGCCATATCTTATAAGCCCTGCTTCTAAAAGTCCGGCGAGATTTTCCAAACCAGAAGTGGCGGCTTTACAGGCAAATTCTAAATCCGCCGCCAGATAATTATGGCCGACACCTAGGGCTTCGCCGACGATGGTGGCGCTGGGATTAACGGCATACGGGTGAGACTCCGAACCAACATAGACCGCTTCAATCTCTGAGGCTTCTTTGCCACTTATCATGAGGGCGTTTTTCGCCGCTTCCACAGCCATCGTCACCGCGTCCTCGTCAGGTCCGACCACCGCTTTTTCCCTAACACCCAAAGATCTTTCCATGTCCTGGGCGTTTTTCCCCCAGACCTTAGCGATTTCCGCAACCTTAATTCTGTTTTGAGGGACGTAACTACCAAAACCGACAATGCCGACATTTTTAAGCACTGTGTCCTCCTCTTGCCAGCTTTAAATGGGCCCCAGCTAAACTGCCTTCGGCTAAACTGGCTAAAAGCGACAATTCTCCGGCTAAAACCGCGCCGGCCATCACTTTGGCCAAAATATCCGTCTTGGGTTTTTCTTGGCCAAAAATAATCCCTAAACCTTCTTTTTGCGTCGCTAAATTAGTCCCGCCGCCGACGGTCCCGATCATTAAATCGGGTAAATAAACGGAAAAATATAAATCCTGGTCAACAATTTCCGCCGTGGTTAAACCCAAACTCCCCTCGGTGATATGGGCAAGGTCTTGGCCGGTAGCGGCAAAAACGGCGGCAATAATATTGGCAAAGTGAGCGTTAAAAGCCATCGAACCGGAAAGAGCCGAACCGATTAAACACTTATTTAACCAAACCTCAAAGATTTTTTGAGCCTTGGTTTTGAGAACTTCTTTAAGAACTTTTTCGGTAATTTGCACTTCAGCCCAGACTTTTCGGCCACGGCCAAAAAGAAAATTGCGCCAGGCCTGTTTTTTATCAACACAAAAATTGCCGCTTAAACTTAAACACCGGCTTTGGGTTTTGGCTTCGATTAGGGGAATAAAGGCCTGGGTGGCGATTGTTGCCATGTTCATCCCCATGGCTTCTTCGGTATTGAAATAAAATCTGGCAAAAACGTTTTTACCAACCACCTGGGTTTCGACTTTAGTCAAGTCTAAATGGTTGGAGGTCTTTTGCGCCAAAGTTTTAAGCTTGTCAAGATTTTCCGTTAACCAATTGGCCAGTTTAAAAGAAAAAGCTAACGAATCGGTCTTAAAAACAGGACCGCGCGTCGTCCCGATTTTTTCCAAAAAAACATTAGCCCCACCAACCAAGCCAATCGCTTTACAACCACGATTAACGGAAGCAACCAAAGCTCCCTCGGTCGTAGCCAGGGGTAAATAATAATAATCCTTACCAATCTTTAAAGGTCCGGCTACGCCCAAAGGTAATTGGATGACACCAATCATCTGTTCACAGTTTCGCGTGCTAATCAACTTATCGTCCAAAGAATAACAACCGATATTTTTTAAAGAAATTTTTAATTCTTTTTCTAGGGTTTCTCTTCTTTCCTCAACGGTTTTGACCTTCCTTAAATCAGACATTTTTCCTCCTCAACCAAAGATAAAACCAGAAAAATAAATAGGCAAAGATGACGCCGGCCAAAAAACTAACCAGAAAAAAACCGATGATGGCAATATTGCCAAATCTTAAAAGAGGCGCGCCGGTCAAGACCCTGGCGACCAAAATCCCGAAAATTCCTCCCAGCCAAAAATAAAATGGTAAACCGAAAATAAGAAGAATCTGTAAAGGGTCTTTTTCTCGTTCCAGAACCGTCATGGTTTTAAAGGGATGAAGCAAAATTCCCAAAAGATTGCGGCAGGTTAGATAACCTTCTTTGATAAAAAAGAGGCCGAAGAAACGGAAATAGGACTTTTTTCGGTCTTTTGCCATTCTTTCTGAAAAGCCAATCTGGCCCGAGAAAGTCTCGATTCAACCGCTTTCACGGAAATTTGCCGTAGATTAGCGATTTTCGCCATAGAAAGACCTTCAATATACTTTAGTCGTAAAATTTCCCGATATCCTTCGGAAAGACGCGCAAAGACCTTTTCGATTTCCTCCTTAACTTCTTTTTGCTGAAAAGACATCTCCGGTCCTAAGGCCTGACTGGCTAATTTTTCCAAGAAAGGCAGATGGGAAAAAATTAGGCTTTTAATTTTTCTTTTGCGATAAAAATCCGCCACCTCGTGAAGCGTAATACTTTTAGCCCAGGTTAAAATGGAGGAGCGAAAATCAAAAAAAGATAACGAGTCAAAAATCGAAAGAAAAGTATCCTGCAAGATCTCCTCGGCATCTTCTCTTTTGTCAATCTTACCCTTAATCAAAAGAAAAAGAGCGGGGGCATATTTTTGGTAAAAGATTTTAGCCGCTCTTTTGTTTCCCTTAATAACTTCCGCAATTAATTTTTTCTCATCCATATGTTTTCTAATTTAATTTCCTCCGAATCTTCGCTGCCGGTGACTGTATTCCAAAATCGCCTGTTTTAAATCCTCGATTGAACAATCCGGTAAATATTTTTTAATAAAAACAAATTCCGTATAAGCCATTTGCCAAGGCAAAAGACCCGAGGTCCGCATTTCTCCGGAAGTTCTCACCAAAAGATCAGGATTGGGATACGGCTGATCTCTGGTATCGAGAAACTCGGAAAATTTCTCCTCGTTTAAATTTTTAATTTTAAATTTTAAATTTTTAATTCGAGTTATTGCGCGCAATAACTCGTCCCGGCCGCCGTAATCCACGGCTATATTTAAAACATGTTTTTGATTTAAAACGGTTTCCTTTTCCGCTTTTTCCAGGGTTTTTTGAAAACTTAAGGGAATTCGGTCTTTTCTGCCCAAATGAATAATTCTGACCTTGTCTTTTTGAAATTCCGGTAAATATTTCTTGATCGTTGCCTCTTCTAACTCCATTAAATATTTAACCTCTTCTTTGCTTCTTTGCCAGTTTTCCGTGGAAAAACCCCAAAAAGTAACCGTGTGAATTCCCCACTTTCTTGCCTGTTTCGCCATTTGTAAAAGTACTTGGAAACCCTTTTGGTGACCGACAAAGGAAGGAAGATGATGAATTTTCGCCCAGCGCCGGTTGCCGTCGGGAATAATCGCCAAATGATTGGGAAGTTTTGTTCCCGGGGGAAAAGGATTAGCCATGACTAAAGATTATACCATGAAGTTATTCCACACCTCAAGATTCCCGAGTTTACAACGAGGGTGAATTGAGGTAAGGAAAAAGGAGCGCGCGAAGCGGCGGACTTATAACACAATTTGACACTCCAGAAAAAATCTCTTACACTAGGTTTATGTTTGTTGTGATTGCCGATTTTTTTTCACCGGCCAAGACTTTTCCGACCTTTGGCGATTTGGTTAACGTCTTAACGAAAAATGTCTTTGTTTTGGCCGGCGTTTTGGTTTTTGTCTTCTTGATTGTGGCTGGATTAAAATATATAATGAGTGCAGGCGCGGGCGATGAGAAAGAAATTAGCCAAAGTAAAACGGCCATGACCGCCGCCCTGATCGGTTTTTTATTAATTTTTACGGCTTATTGGATTATTCAGATTATTGAATATATTACCGGTATAGCTATTTTTAAACCAGGAATATAAAATAATAATATGGCATCAATTTTTGGCGAAGTTAATCCACCTCTGGTCCAGTACGGGACATGGTCCCTCGGTTTTGTTCCTTTTTTGAACAATATTCTTCGTTTGGTTTTTGTCATTGCCGGTCTTTTTGCTCTGGTTAATTTAATCACGGCCGGCTTTCAGTTTATGGGTGCCGCCGGCGACCCGAAGCAAATCGAAAAGGCTTGGAGCAAAATTTGGCAATCCATTATCGGCTTGGTTATTATCGTCGGATCCTTTTTACTGGCCGCCATTTTCGGCTACTTAATTTTTGGGAGCCCAACGGCTATTTTATATCCTGAAATATGGGGACCGGGAACACCGCCTCCCGCGGCAACTCCCTAAAGAGATATTAAAAATGACATTACCAGCTCAAAGTCAACCAATCAATCCAGGAGGCCATCTCGGGTCAGGTGGCGGCCTGGGCCCCCTTTCCCGTCTTTGGGATATCGATAGTCTTGGTAAAGGTTTTGGCAATGTTTTTTCGGCGATCGTCGGATTTTTAACCGTTGGCGCCAGTCTTTTTTTTATTTTTCAGTTTATAACCGCAGGCATTCAATGGCTCTCTGCCGGCGGCGACAAAAATATGCTGCAACAAGCGCAGCAAAAATTGACCAACAGTTTTATCGGTCTTGTGATCGTGGTCGCGGCGGTCGCCATTATTAAAATTATCGGCGTCTTCTTAGGCTTTGACCTTTTAAATCCGGCCAGCTTTATCGAATCAATCAGATTTAAATAAAAGATGATTACCAATCCTGTTTTACCGGAGTTTGAAATCGGCACTTTAATCGGTAATTTTATCGGTCTTTTTATTATTATTGCCGGCATTATGGTTTTAATTTATCTGGTCTGGGGAGGAGTTGAGTGGATTTCTTCCGCCGGTGACAAGGCGGCGATAGAGGGAGCCAGGAACAGAATTACCAACGCTTTAATTGGCCTGGGGATTGTGGTGGCGGCTTGGGCGATTATGACGCTGACCTCTGATTTTTTCGGCCTGAATTTTCCAAACTTGCCCATCCCAAGTTTATCCGGCGATCGGGTTTCCGAAACGAAAACCAGTAAAGAGAATTGTAGAAAAAATTGTTTAGCTGGCTCTAAATCTGCCCTTGAACAGAATCAGTGCCTTACCGCTTGTAAATAATAAGACAAATTATAAATATTTTACTATTTGACAAGCTATAACTTAATCAATTAAAATTAATTAAATCAAGTAAGGAGGTGAATATGCGCAAATTAGCTAAAATCGGTTTAAGTTTAGGTTTATTATTAACGCAGGTAGCTCCTGTTATCGCTGCCGACATTACGATTCCAGATACAGCAGGAGTAGGAAGGATAACTATTGGATCTTTGATTGGCGGTATCGTTGGAGTTGCTATCTTGATCGCCGGTTTATTGGCTTTTATTTATCTGGTTTGGGGAGGGGTTGAGTGGATTTCCTCAGGCGGCGACAAGGCCGGGATGGAATCAGCCAGAAACAGAATTACGGCAGCTTTTGTCGGTTTAGGAATTGTGGTTGCATCTTGGGCGATTGCCAAATTAATGGGAACTTTCTTTGGCATCGACATTTTTAACATCACTCTTCCCAAAGCCTATTAATTTTATGTTTGTTCCTTCTGTTTTTGCGGCAGAAGCCACTCCTGCATCGTGGTCAGCACGTTGTGCTACTAATGAAGTGGCGACTATTCAGGGACTCGAATGTGTCTTTCAAAATATTGTTTCTGTGGCTTTAGCTTTAGCGGGTCTGGCGGTTTTTCTCATGCTTTTGGCTGGCGGGTTAAAATATTTAACTTCCGGAGGTGATCCTAAAGCTCAGGAATCGGCGAAAAATACCCTGACTTATGCGATTTTAGGGTTGGTCTTGATGGTTGCCGCTTTCCTTATCTTAAGTCTGATTGCTAATTTTACCGGCCTCAAAGATAGTCTTCTGAACTTCACTATCCCCGGCGGAAACTGACACGCAAATAATGGTATAAAGTATTAGGTATTAAGTTTGCGGAGATTATGCAAGACACAAAAATAAAAAGTTTTACTGATTTAATTGCCTGGAAAGAAGGACATAAATTAGTCTTAATAATTTATAAAATCACACAAAAATTCCCTAAAAATGAATCATTCGCCATTATTGATCAAATAAGAAGATGCGTCGTTTCTATTACCAGTAACATTGCAGAAGGATTTTCTCGTCAGGGCAAAAAAGAAAAAATTCAGTTTTTTTATATGGCACTCGGTTCAAATACCGAACTTCAAAATCAATTATTAATTAGTAAAGACCTCGGCTATCTAGGGAAAGAAGAATTTTCTGAAATTGCTCAACAGACAATTATAGTAAGCAAACTTATCAATTCACTCATAAAATATTTAAAAAAATAATTCTTAATACTTAATACTGGATACTTAATACTTATCTAGTCTTGACATTTATTTATCTTTTCCCCCATAATGGATGCAGATGAAAAAACTCATTTTCTTCTTATTTCTGTTTTTAATTTTCTTTCCTATAAAAAGCGTTTTAGCTGCCAATACCACTTGGTATGCACAGCCTCCAGAGAATTGGAGCCAAAATATCCAAAGTGACGGTCCTAATGGCGAACAGTTCTGGCTTTTTGCCTGGAGCAATATTCTAAACAATATTGCTGCCTCAACTGAAGGTGTCCCAACCGTAATCGGCCAAGGACCCAATGGTTCAATATATGCCAATAAAGGCGGAGCTATCGAGATTATCGCCAGCCTTTCCTCTGGTTTGTTTGTGGCTCAACCGGCTTCATCTGTGGAATATCTGGCTAGCTTAGGTCAAAATCTGGGAATAGCTAAACCTGCCTATGCTCAAGGACTTGGCTTTAATGCCTTTTCACCGGTTTTAAAAATATGGAAAGCTTTCAGAGATCTTGCTTATTTAGGATTTGTCATTATTTTTGTGGTCGTCGGTTTTATGATTATGTTTCGGAAAAAAATTGATCCTCGAACCGTCGTTACAATTCAAGAATCACTACCGAGAATTGTTATCGCTTTACTATTAGTCACTTTCAGTTACGCCTTGGCCGGGCTTATCATTGATTTAACTACACTAAGCAGTCGATTAATAGGTAACGTTTTCGCGCGTTCCGGTTTAATCGCTATTCCCAGACCAGATATTACTGCCCATCCAGAATTTAGTTCAACAGAAGGAATCATGAACCAACTTTACCAGGCTGATATTTTTTCTTTGGTCCGGCCCCTGGCTAGCAGCGAAGGTATTGCCAATAGAATTGGAGGAGATTGGTTTACTGCAAAAAATATAGGAAGTTCTGCTATGGCCGTCATTGGTTGGTTAACTTTTAAGGTTATTTTCGCTATCCTGGGCTTTTTTGTGATGTTTAAGATTTTTTTTGCCCTTCTCGGTCCATATGTTTCAGTTGTCTTAAGTGTGATTTTTGCTCCAATACAACTTCTAGCCGGAGCCATCCCCGGTAATAATGATACTTTGGTTAAATGGCTCAGGGGTCTTTTGGCTAATGCGGCGGTTTTCCCGGTTACTATGGCCATGTTATTAATTGCTGCCGTTTTCAAGAGCGGACCCGATACTTGTGGACTTGGCAAGGCTCCAGAGGGAGGATGGGGCTGTGCAGAGAATGTATTTTATTCTACTAGTCAAGTACCAACGGTTATTAATTGGTGGGTTTTTGGCATCGGCGGGCGTTGGGGAAATGCGGTCGGAGAACTAATTGGTTTCGGAATTCTTTTTACAATTCCAGCTGTGGCCGAAGCTGTTAAAAGCATGCTTGAGGGGAAAGAATTACCACTGGCTCAAATTGCTGGTCAAGAAATTAAAGGTGGCTTCGGAAGACTTGCTTTTATCAAAGATATGTTACCCAAATGAATTAATGGGCTTTCAGTTCAAGCCCCCGCAGAAATTTTTGTCTGGGCAATAAGACAAGGGCTGTGGCAAATTTCTGGCTTAACAAACTAGGATACGGACCAACTTTCATCGGTTCGTTAGCTGGCTTTTCTCCCCTTAAAGCTTCCCCTCTTTCATATCGACGATTAATAACTAACGGCCTTAAGAGCGGGTTCTTGGCAAATTGTAAGAAGAAGTTTTGCATGTTTACTTTAGCTGCCGGAGAAACCCAATTAGCAGGGCCAAAACCGCTATATAATATTAAATCATTTGTATCAATATCAATACTTTGCATATAGGAAATAAGACCCGCCCCTAGGCTAAATCCCAAAACGGGCAAAATTAATCCTGTAGTACTTTGTCCTCCCGTCAAAATTGTGGCCCTTAAGATATTGTCGAGTATCATCGACCCCCCGACTCCTCCTACGCTCGGCCAAGCCGCCGCCCTGATTAAATATTTTCTACTCCACATGTTATGAGCATATTCACGTGTCACGTCAAGACCTAAGAATATCCTGGCAAATTCATCGGCGCCTTTAAATGTCAACATTTCTAAAGAACCCAACGCAAAGGCCTGACGTGTTGTCAATTCTCTTTTAATCGTTTCTTTAGCATTTTGTATCGCTTCTGGCCCACCAACCGTTGGTGAAGGAGAAATATAATCTTTCCAACCCAATTCAAATGCTCTTTTTCTATATTCAGTGAGAGAGAGCTCTGCCTGTCTGTCTTCGACAGAATAGATCCCCATCATTTTAGCAAAGCGAACATATGGCGCCGGGTCATATTCCAATGACGGATCGGCTCCTTTAACCGCGATTTGAGTTAAACCGGCCATTATCCCTTCAAGGTTGTCAGGACCAATCGTTGTCGTCGTCCAAAGGGCTAAATTATTAGTATAGATTTGTGTATACTCCCAAGTTTCTCTATCAAAATTTGTCACCTGGTCAACTTTTTTATTGTTTCTAGCTGCAAAAATTTTATCAGACAACTCGGCTGCCAAAACCTGCTGTTTATTAATGGAAAAATAACCTAAAACGTAAGCCATGGTTAGAGCAGGTTCATTAATGGGAAATCCCTCCGACCAATCCTCTTCAAGCTGTCTTGGACCAAAGCCCATCATGGTTGAACGAACTTGACTAACACCATAAAGTGAAATTTTTTCTCCTCTTTCGTTAATTATATATTTACGTTTATTATATTCAGAATTTTTTGTTCCGTCGGGATTAAGCTCTTTCGTTTCATATGGATCATATAACCATTGCCCCTGAAGTCCTCCAAAGGGAACCTTATGACCAGTCAGCATACTGTCAATAGCCCAACGATAAGTATGGAGATTAATACTTTTTACGCCAGCCTGATCAAGCCAATACCATTCGTTTCCCGATTTTCCTTCTCTTAATAATGCTGCTGTCCTTGCTGCGGCAAAATTATAATTCTCTGCTGTTGATCTGTTATCGTCCCAGGAAAAATCATGTTTTAGAGTATAAGGAATAAGAACTTCTTTTAAAGCCCAATGAATTGGATCGAGAAAATCATAAGCATGCAAAAGATTTGTAGTCGTATATTCTCCCTGTTTTTTTGCAGGTTTAGTAACTTCCTCCATAAACAATCTTAAGACGTAATCGAGCTTGGTTTTTAATTGTTGGTCGCCTCCACAAAAAGAAAGTAATTTTGCCTGTCTTTCTGCTTCTGTCATTTGATCATCATACTTGACTAAAAAACGATCGGTTCTTTTAATTTCTTCTGTCGGGCTTACACGCAAATAAGTCGGCGTCTCTTCAATGTCACGTTCTAGGTCTGCTTGTAATCCCATAAAAGTTAAAAGCAACTCAAGCGGTTTAAGATTTTTTTCTTGTTCTTCGCCTAGATTTTTTAAAATTTGGGCCTTATCCTCTTCGGTTACCAGAAGTAGAAGCTGTCCGTTTGCATCTCTCCGTTGTACAAGCTCATTAAGAAAGGCGCTAATTTTTTCTCTGGCGTAATTATTCCAAGCATCAAGATGAAAATTTTCATTCATGGCGCGTCTTAAAAGACCCCTAAATACGAGTTCAAGCCGATCTTCTGGGGTTAACGGTCTTTTTCTTTCTTGTTCAAGTTTTCTTCTGGCTTTTTCAGATGGGTTGATCCCAACTCCGGTTTCTTTCGTATAGCTTCCTTCTAAACCGGCATCGGTAAAATGAAGAGTGGTGTTAAGAGTCGGTTCAAGATGATTGCGAAATTGCCAGATGGTTTCCATAAAGGCTAATTTTTGACCCTGCAATCTAATTAACTCTGCCTGATCCGCAATATATCTGCCAATTAATTTTTCTCCCCAAGAACTTAAAATATAATCACTTACTTCGGGAATCTGAACATAACCTTTTATTTGACCACGTTTTTCTAATTCGTCAAAATTCTTAATTAGGGTTCCGTATTCGCTGGGATCAATATTCCCAATCATTTTGTCAACTAAAGGGATTTCCTGTTCCAAAAGATAGCGGAGATACTGGACAACGGTTCCCAGCTCGGTATGTTGACCAACCAAATTAAGATCAAAACACCTACGAATATTTCCTTGACTATCAACCCAACATTCGTCTAAATCTATCCCTGGCTGGAGAATAGGAACCAATTCTTGGTGTAAAAGACCAATGTTGTCAAACTCGCTAACGGCCTCTTTCTTAAGCCAAACCGTTCTTTGTCTGGCCATATTAATTTTAACAATTCTTTTTAGAAGTTTTCGACGATGTTCTACCTCTTGCAGGTCGGTGGGTTTTTCGCTAAGAAGTAGATCTTTAGGAAACAATTGTCGATAAAATCGATAAAGAAATTCTCTCCTCTTTGCTCCGTCGGCTATTTGCGTATATGATTCAAAATCCAATCCTGGAATCTTTCTGCCAATTTCTTCGAACAATTGTTTTGTTATGCTTGTTCTTGATAAAAGCCAGGCGATATTAAATTCGCCTATCCACGTATCTTCTTGCCCTAAGCGTAATTGAGGGTTATCTTTTTGGCTTGGTTTTTGTCCTTCAACCGTCGCGGCCAAAGCCTTTAGGCTTTGATCCATCAATTCGTAATAAGCCTCACAGTTACCATCATCAGGATATCTAAAAAGATCGTGAACAATGTCAAAATGAAGTCTCCCGGCTTCAATTCTTTGTCGCCCAGCTATCCATAATTTTCTAGAAATAGTCTGTCTGGGATCAAAATCTTCAGGAACATATTCTCCTTTTTCCCTTAAAATTTGTTCGTTGTGAGGAAGAGGAATCATGACTTCTGCTTCAGCTCCGGTTTTATAACCAATAGTCATATTTTTCATCTTGTGCGGCCAGTCAATTGATTGAAAAATCCATTGTTCTGCTTGACCGATTTCACTATCGTCGACAAGAAGATCGGCCATACTATACATTCTGGCATAACGTAAAAACCTTTGGGTCCCCTGAAAAGCTGCGTAAATAGGATAAAAATATCTTGAGGTTACTTTACTTGTTTTAACGCATTTTAAAGTTTCTAAATTTATATATTGGCCCAAGACAAAAAGAAGGCTCTCTCTAGGTTTTTCTTGGTCAATAACTTGGTAATCGGGTCGTTCATCCCATGATCTGTGGGCGGCCTCACAAACCGCCCGGCTTTTAAATAACTCTCCTAATATTTCGTTTGGTAAGTATCTGTCAGCCGCAGCTTGAAAAGTCTGTAAGTCTTTCATCGTTGAGTCTTCCAGAGGCTTCATGGCTGTATCATAAGCAAAAGGAACATTACGAAGGACTCTCAGCCAATTGCGTAATGTTTTTGCGTCTTCTCGAGCTTTTTTATTTTGAATTGGGATTCTGTCGGCTCGTATATCTGCCTCTATGGCTTGTTCTATCGAGGTTATGCCATTATGAACATAATGTTGACCTTCTTCTCTTCTCGGATTATTTAAGTAATAAAAAACCAATTCTGTTCCCAGGGCCGCCATAACTGCCGTTCTCTCTCTCTCGTTAATTTCCCCGGCTTTTCTATTAAGAAAATTATCAACAATATCGCCTTGCTTATTTCTAATAACATCTATGGCTGTGGTATAGATTCCTGCTTTCACTAACGCCTGTTTTCCCTCCTCATAAAGAGTCCAAACAATATTAAAAGGGTCTTCTCCTTCGCGCTCTTCTGGAGACTTTTTCCAATCAACTCTTTGTGGTTCAATTTTCACGCCTTGTTCTAATTGAACCCTCTTTTTTTCTAAGTCATCTTCTGAAGTTCTCTCGAGAAATCTTCTTCCTTCTCCTTTTTCTATCCATTCGACATAAATTCTTTTTCTTTCTGCTTCTTCTTTTCTTCGTTGTTCTTTTTCTTTATCGCCTTCTGGGGGGGTTACGGTCTTTTTCTCGGGAGGGATAAAACTTCCCTCTCCAGGCTTGACCTTGCCCCTAACTATTTCTTCTTTATAAAGAAGAAAACGCTCGAGTTTCGGCTCTTCTTTAGTCATTTTCTCAAGATCTTTTAAGATATTTGCCGCTCGGTCCTTGTCTCCTTGGTGATTGGCCTCATCTATTTGTTTACCTAAAATTTTAGCTCTGTCTTTAAATCTTGTGGGAACATTTTTTAGAGCCTTATCTGCCTCTTGTGGTGTTTCTCCTCCGACCATTGGGGCTATTCCTTTAGCAACTAATTTATCGATAATGTCTTTTGAAACACCGGAGACTTTTTTGGAGACATCTTCCCAATAAGCTCTGGCCCTCTCTTGTGGACTACGACCTTCACTTCTTATTTCCTGTTTTTCTGTCATTTATAATTTAAGCTTAGCAAAAAAGGCCCTCTAATTGCAAATTAGAACAAAATTATATCGAAGATAAGTCAAGCTTTTACTACGTAATAAATGAGCGAATTATTTGATTTCTTCGATTAATTCGCTTCGCTCATTATACCAAAATAACGGTTTTTAATAATTTTACTTTCCCTAAAAATGGCTCCGTGAAAACTTATCTGCATCAATTTAATCCTTATTTAATACATTTAGATACAGTTGAATTATACACTTTTACTCTTTAGAATAAAATTAACTAGCATTATCTGATAGAATATGGAACAACATCCTGTCCCGCAAAATATAACCGGTTTCCAGTTCAAACTTATTGGTGACATGACGATCCGCCAATTCCTTTATCTGGGCGGCGGTATCCTCTCAGCTTACGTTACCTTGCAATTCGGCCTTCCGTCAATTATTAAGTGGTTTATCGCGGCGAATCTGACCGCGGCCGGCTTTGCCTTTGCCTTTATCCCGATTGAAGAAAGACCGCTGGATCGATGGCTGACCGCCTTTTTTAAAAGCATTTACAGCCCAACCCAGTTTCTTTGGAAAAAGAAAGTAACGCCGCCTGAAGTTTTAACCATGACGGTCGCCGTTTCGCAGCCGCCGACGCCGGAAACCCTTAAAAAAGAACAATCTGCGGCCCAGGTTGAAGAATATTTATTGACCTTACCCGGCGCTTCTTTGGGCAAATTGGACAAACAAGAAGAATCTTTTTTACAAAAAATCGCTTCTTCTTTTGAAACCCCGCCGTTAATCACGATTCCGGCGGCCGATCAGCCGTTAATCTCACCGACACCCAACCCGGCCCCGGTTGTCCCGGTTAGCCTTCCCGAGGAAAAAATCGTCCCCCGAATTTTTCCCGACCAACCTCTGCTTGAAGTCAAAAACG
Organism: Patescibacteria group bacterium; assembly: GCA_023473585.1. Taxonomy (NCBI): domain Bacteria; species Patescibacteria group bacterium. The sequence goes on from JAMCYU010000009.1 coordinate 116,788, forward strand.
TCCCGCCGACTGTCCAAACGCCGCCGTCGCCACCCCCGCCGGCCCCAAAACCGATAACGCCGACAACTCCGCCCGTTACTCTCGGCCAAAAAACCGAAGAATTAACCAGCAAAATTAACGCCCTGCAAAAAGAACTTTCGGCTCAAACCATCACTAGACAAAGGTTTTTAGAAATTCAGGGGCAACTATTAGCGCTTCTTGAGGAAAAAGAAAACTTAACCACCGAACTGGTCGAACTGAAAAAAAAGTTGGCCCAAAAAGCCGAACCGACGGTCAAGCCGGCGGCCGTTGCCCAAGCTCAGGCAGAACCAACCGTGAAAATTGTGGCCACCGATCTGGCCGCTAAATTCGGTATGCCCAATCCGCCAATCACCCCCAATATTATCTCGGGTATGGTCAGAACCCAAAAACAGGGGATTTTACCGGGAATTATTGTCGAAATCAGAAACCAGGAGGGCACGCCGGTTCGGGCCTTAAAAACCGGAAAACTTGGCCAGTTTGCCATTTCCACGCCGCTTGCTAGTGGTCTTTACACTCTTCGCCTTGAAGATCCGCAGCACCGTTTTCTTTTTGACCTGATTGAAATTACTCTTAAGGGCGAAATCGTTTCGCCGATTGAAATTATGGCCAAAACGCAAAACGATTTGGTTAAAGAAGATCTTAAAAAAAAGCTTTTTGGTCCAGATAATTTTTAATTAAAACATATGCCGATACCTGCCCCCATCAGAGGCACAACTCAAGAATTTACAGAAATTGAAGACATAAGAGATAATCTTCTTTTACTTTCTGACGGTTCTTGCTGTCTTTTAATCGAAACCTCGGCCACCAACTTCGGTTTATTGTCGGAGAAAGAACAAGAAGCCTTAATTTTTGCTTACGCCGGGCTTTTAAATTCCTTAACTTTTCCGCTGCAACTGGTCGTCCGCTCAAGACGCAAGGATGTTTCTTCTTATCTTAAACTTTTGGACATCGCCATGGCTAAACAGGAAAAACCGGAACTTAAAGACCGTATTGCCAAGTACAAAGATTTTATCAGTAAAATTGTCGGCGAGAATAACGTTCTCGATAAAAAATTTTATTTAGTTATTCCTTTTTCCAGTCTGGAGCTGGGTGTTAAAACCGCGGCTTCGGCCTTGGTTAAAAAAAGAGGCCTGCCTTTTTCTAAAAAATATATTTTGGAAAAGGCGAAAAACACTTTAGAGCCCAAACGCGACCATCTCTTGCGGCAATTAAATAGGCTTGGACTTAAGGGCGAACAATTAACGACGCAAAAATTGATTGAGCTTTTTCACAGCATTTATAATCCGGAAACCAGCCAAAAACCGATTGCCAAAGAGGAATACGAGGTGGCGGTCGTGGAATTACAGCCGCCAACGAAAAGATAAAAATGAAACTTAATTTACCGTTTCTTAAAAAACCCGACGTCCAGGAACCGGAAACACCCGCCCAAACCCTGGCTAAAGGGATGGTTACGGTTGGCGATATCATTGCTCCGGGAGCGATTGAGGTTGATTTTAATTATCTTAAGATCGGCAATCTTTATTACCGAACCCTTTTCGTCGCCGGCTACCCCAGGTTTGTCACGGCCAATTGGCTTGAGCCCTTAATCTCTTTTAACCATTCGCTTGAGGTTTCCATGTTTATTTACCCGACGGAGTCGCGGGAGGTTTTGGATAATTTAAAAAGGAAAATCGGGGAAATGGAAGCAACCATTCAGTCCGACGTTAAAAGAGGACGCGTCATTGAACCTTCGGTACAAGTGGCTCTGGAGGACGCGCTTTCTTTACAACAACAATTAGCTAAGGGGGCGGAAAGATTTTTCCAGTTCGGTCTTTATCTGACCATTCCGGCCGACAGCTTGGAAGAACTCGATACGGTCTCCAAACAGGTTGAGGCAGCCTTGGGCTCGCTTTTAATTATTTCCAAAAAAACGACGCTGCAGATGGAAGAGGGTTTTAAATCAACCCTGCCGATTTGTGCCGATAAATTAATGATCACCCGAAATATGGATACGACTTCTTTAGCGACCACTTTCCCTTTCACGACTTCGGAGTTAACCGCCAATGAAGGAATTTTGTACGGCATTAATGAGCAAAACGGTTCTTTGGTTATTTTTGACCGGTTTTCTTTAGAAAATGCCAACTCGGTGGTTTTTGGCAAATCCGGCGGCGGCAAAAGTTATCTGGTTAAATTGGAAATTCTGCGCTCCATAATGTTCGGCACGGAAATTATTGTTATTGATCCGGAATCGGAATATGAGGAGTTGGCCAAAGCCGTCGGCGGTGAATATATCAGCTTCTCTTTTAGCTCTCAGGCTAAAATTAATCCTTTTGACTTGTCGGGTGTTTGGCAGGAAGGAGAAAACGAACTGGGCTTAAAGATTTTGTCCTTACACGGTCTTTGCAAGGTCATTATGGGCGATCTTAATCCGACGGAAGAAGCCATCCTGGACCGGGCGCTGGTGGCAACCTATAAACAAAAAGGGATTACCCCCGAACCAGCCACCCAAACCCTCCAGCCCCCGCTTTTGGAGGATCTTTATAAAACCCTGATCGGCATGGAAGACCCGGAAGCTAAAAGCCTGGCCGACCGTTTGGAAAGATTTATTAAGGGTTCCCTGACGGGTATTTTTAACCAACCGTCTAATGTTGATCTTAAAAATCCCTTTACGGTTTTTTCGATCAGGGAACTTGAAGATGAACTCCGGCCCATTGCCATGTATATTATTTTGGATTATATCTGGACCAGAATCAAAAAAGACATGAAAAAAAGAATTTTGGTCGTTGATGAGGCCTGGTATTTAATGAAATATCCCGACTCGGCGACTTTTCTCTATTCGATTGCCAAAAGAGCCCGAAAATATTGGTTGGGGGTGACGACGATTACCCAGGACGTTGAGGATTTTTTGGGCACCGATTACGGCAAGGCCATTGTCCAAAATTCCTCCATTCAACTTTTACTGAAACAGTCCGCCGCGGCCATTGACAAGGTCGCCGAGCTTTTTTATCTTTCCGAGGGCGAGAAAAACTTGCTTTTGTCATCCGAAATCGGCAAAGGTCTTTTCTTTGCCGGACCGGCTCACGTGGCGGTAAGGATTGTCGCCTCTCCTGAAGAACACCGCTTGGCAACCACCAAACCTGAAGAAATTTTAGCCCGCCAACAAATGCCGAAAACTCCAGCCGCCGCCAAAGAAGAACAAACGGCTTAATACTTAATACTTGATACTGAATACTAAATCCTTCTCTTGGTAATTTGCAAAAAAGGGCGAGGTTTCTTATGATGGTATTGGGGCCTCTCTTTTGACAAAACTTATGGAAAATCGCTACCAACAATTCTTAAAAAAGACTCTGCAAAGCGGACTTTGGGAACTTAAGAAAAATCCGGAAGCCACCGAAGTTGCCGGTATTTCCTTGCCAACTTTCGATCTTTTAATTCAGGCTTTTCGCAGTGGTTTGTCTCAAGAATTAAAAATTACCCTTCCCCACAATCTTAAAAATCCTGACTATCTGGAAACTCTTTTAACCAAACTCGACATTCTTCTTTCCCCGGGTCTCCCTGAAAAAGTGACCCAAGAAAACCTGGCAACCCTATCAGAGATCGTGGGTCTTTATCAGGAACACCAGGAAAAAGGAAAGATCGAAAAAGATTTAGCTAGTCAACAAGCCAGATGGCAAAGTAGGTTTGAACAGTCAATTAAAACTTATCATCAAAATTTACTTCGCAATTTAGATAAAGAAATTCTTAAGGCTTGTCCTTCTTTGGCTGATAAACCAAAGATTGTGGAAATTATTAGTAAAGATGTGGCCCGGACGATCCAGGATCAGGCTCTCCCCGCGATTAATTTTAATTATGAAGCTCAAAAAATAATTCAGGCGGTAACCGAAAAAGCTCTTATCGATTACGCCTCACAAGTTTCTGAAATAGAAGCCGACCGATCTTTGGCTTCAAAAATTGCCCAAACCGTCGCTCGGGAAAACGAAGCCGCCACCTGGGAAACAAGAACTTCACAAATAAACGCCACCGCCACAACCCCTCTTTGGGAGGTCGAAAGGGCATTGCGTTTGGCGGTAGCCAGAAATTTACCCTTGGAAATTTACGAACAACGTCCGGAAGTTGTTGAAGAAATTTCCCGCCGGGTCCTGGGAAGGCTTTCTTTGCCATATCTCGCGACCTCAGAAAACTATCAGCAAGAGTTAGCCAAAGAGATTGGCGTCATTATAGGTTCACCGGAAATACAAAAAGTCCTCGGCTCTTCTTCCGAAGAAGCACGACAAAAGATACAAGAACTGCCGGGTGAAGTTTCTAGCAGGGTGACTCCTGTCGCCCAAAAATGGTCACAGTCTCCCCAGGCAACCATGGCCGGAGTCAGTTTTGCGGCCCCTCCTAGTCCTCAAGCCCCTCCGGGATTACCGAATGATCCGAGTTTCCGTGGCCGCTTTGATGACGCCTGGGTGGCTTCCCACCCTACTGATTTTCTTTTTTTTGGTCTTTCCCAACCAGGTTTAAAAACTTTGCCGACCAGCCTTGTTGGTTTAGGCCTTGATTTTCTTGGCGTCTTTCCGCCCCTACAAAACAAAATGCTTCTTTCCTATCTGGCTAAGAATCAGAATGAACTGCAAGGAGCGATTGAATATTACGATAGAAAAGTAGCTAAAGAAAAAGCGGCTAAAGGACCAAACACAAAAGGAGAAGCGGCCTATCAAAATATGGCAGATTATCTTCGAGCCGTTCAGGCTTTTGGTAAACATCTACCCACGTCGATAACTTTGCCCATAAGGTTCTATGCCAAGATACAGTCTCTTAATCTAAAATTCGCTAACAAAACAGGTATCGGTCTTTTTCAATTACTCGAATTAACGGCTAAATATGGCGGGCCCGGTTTTAGTTATGGAGCTGAACATGGCTTAAAAGTTCTTGCTTCAAGACTCGTCGGTGCCAGTCTTCATGCTTCTCTCCCTGGTCTTTTTCTTTATGACGAACTCGGACAAGAAGTCTATTTTAAATACGGACCTAGGGGCATAACAAAATGGGTTAGGGGGAAAATTTTCAAACTCGGCAAAGAAAGAATTGCCAGATCTGCATTCGGCGCCGGAGTTAAGGGCATCACCACAAAAATATTAGCTAAACTCGGTTTGTCGGCTCTTCTGGGAACTTTAAGCGGCGGGGCAACAATTTTATTACAAATCGGCTGGTCGCTTTTAAAAAGAATTTGGAAATGGCTGGCCGGCGCCTTAGGGCTTTTTATCTTTTGGCTAATCAGCCAGCTCGGCGGATTAGCAACTCTGCTTTTGGCTATTCCCGGATTTATTGCCGGCTTTATGATCGGCGGTCCGGTCGCAGCGGTTGTCGGTGCTATCTCCCTCCCGACAATTGCCGTTTTAGGTAAGGGTTTATTTTCTTCTCTGGCTTCGGCGCTTTTTGGCCCAGGTGGTTTAATTTCCAGTTTTTCCTTGCCAAGTTTGACCGGTTACGCCATTTTGGCGCCCGTCACATTTGCCGGCTTAGGTATCGGCACTCTGTTTGTCATGATTCCTCTAATGTCTGCTTTTGTTGACTACCAACAGACTTTTGCGCCGATCTTTTTTAGCGACTGCCGCGTTGATGATATTCATCAAACCAAGACGATTACGCCGGAAAACAAAGCCGTTTTTGTCGCCAAATACATGGCGCTTTTCCCCAACAGTTTTTTGGAGAAAAAAATTGACGAAGTGATTGATCGCAGCCAGACCCTTGGTTTTAATCCGGCGCTGGCGGTGGCAATCTGGGGAGAAGAGTCTCATTTTTCCAATTACGGCGAAAAAGTCGGAACAGGCCAGGTTTCTGAGGGTTATGATTTTGGTTGTGGCGTTGGCTGTACGGAAAATCGGCCCAAGACTTTTGACCAATCGTTGGGCTGCTTTGTCGCCGGTCCTCCACAAACAACCTGTAAAAACGCTTGTCTTACCAAGCCCGACTTTGCTTCTTTTATGGAATGCTATGGCCCGGCTGCTCAAAATCCTAATTTTATCAGTAATGTTTTGTCTTTTTATCGTGATCTGGTCCCCGGTGGGGACGGAGCCATTACTTGTCCAGGCGGGACGACCAGTGAATATGCTTCGAGTCTTTTAAACGCTTTGATTGCCTGCTATGACCACAGCAGTGTCATTAACGAAACCAGCTTTAAAGATAAGGGCGCCTGTTTGGTCAGTAAGAGAATTACTCCACAGGCGGCTTCTCTTATTGCCGGCTCGGTAAGTACTTATAAAGCCCTGCAATGTGTGGGCTTTGCCCAGGCAGTTGAGGCGGCGACCGGAGGCAGTTTACAGCAAACATCTTACGGTTCGGCCAAATATTATTATCTAAGAAGCGTCCCTGGTTATCAGAATGTTCCCAAAAGCCAAAAAAATGTTCGGGTCGGTGACGTCGCGGTCTGGAATGGGACTGATGGACATATGGCCATCGTCGTTGAGGTCGCTTCTGATATGTCCTGGTTTCGTGTTGCCCAGGCGATTGGAACCGACGATCTGGGCAGACCCTATGGTTTAGTTAATGAAAGCTCTAAACAATTAATAACCATGCCAAGTCTTTTGGGCTTTTTAAGGAGGCAATAATGCTGGAAAATCTACCGATTCCTAAAAAAACGCTTTTTTTTCTGGGGTTGCTTTTATTTTTAATAATTTTTCTTTATTTTTTTTCTAACCAGATAACGCCAGGCGTCGTTTTAAAACCCACGCCCGCGCCGTCAGTTGACCAAACCCCGCGTCAGGGCGATATTGGCGTTTATGAACAACAAAAAAAAGCCCTGGAACAAACACCCTTAATTGACTATACCCCCTACCAAACCGCTGATTTTAGCCTGACCTATATCGGCCCCTTACATCTTAAAATAACGCTTTGGGCCAAAGACAAATTACGGGCCAAAGAAAAAGCCCTTGCCTGGATTAAAGAAAAAGGGGTTGATCCAAACACTCACCAAATAACCTGGGACCCGCCCTTTGAAGAAATTAGCCCTGCACCCGAACCGGCATTATAATATGTAAGAAGGTGTCGTCGCCAACGGTTTTAAAAACGCCCGGAGAAAGCGGCCCACTCATTTCAAAAATAATTTCTTCTCCGGTGACGACGGTTAGATATTCAAGTAAAAATCTTGAGTTAAAAGCAATTTCTCCCCCGTCCCCTTCAATTTTCGCTTCAATGGTCGTGGTGTTTTCTCCCACCTGGGGAGCGTTAGCCATGACCCTTAGCTCTGAACCCAAAACCACGAACCTTATAATATTGGCAGATTCCCGGGCGAAAATTGAAGCGGTTTTAATCGCCGCTAGTAATTCCCCGCGATTGACCGTGACTTTTGTGCCGGAATTTTCGGGAATGATTTTTTCAAAACTGGGAAATTGTCCCTCGAGTAGGCGACAAATAATTTCCGCCTTCCCCAAAGAAAAGATCGCCTGGTTGGCCTCTTTGGTTATTTCCAAACCAAACTCCTCCTCTTTTTCCTCATTTAAAATCCGCACGACTTCGGCCAGCGTTCGGGCCGGCAAAATCAAATCTAGGGACGAGATCGGGTTTATTTTTGTCAGTTTACAAACCGAAAGACGGAAACCGTCGGTGGCGGCCAAAGTAAGACCTTTGTTTTCGCCAAAAATTTTTACCCCGGAAAGAACCGGCCGGCTTTCGTCTTGAGCGGCCGCAAAAGCCACGCGCGAAAAAGAAGAAGAGATCTCGCTGGTTTTAAAAAAAAGGTTGGGTTTTCCCGACAAAGACGGCAAGGGTGGAAACTCTGTCGCGGGCAGACTGGCAATCGTCGCCTGGTATTTTTGACAGCTTATTTTTAGATTGTTTTCTTCTAAAGAAAAGTCAATTTTTTCGGCCGGCAGGGAACTTATAAATTCAACCAGGGTTTTGGCGGGAACGGTTATTTCTCCGTCTTTCTCGACCTTGGCCCCAACTTCAAAAGAAACCCCCGACTCTAGGTTGGTGGCTCCTAATTTTAGTTTGCCGTTCTTGGCCGAAAAAAGAATGTTGGCCAAAACGGGAAGTTGAGCTCGAGGAGAGACAAAACGACCAACAATAGATAGTCCCTTATTAATGTTTTCCTGTAAACAACTAAATTGCATCTTAAAAACTTTTTGTATTATCAGTGTTTATTTAATAAGTAGTAGTGTTAGTAGACAGCGTTGATAAGTTTATAAGATTTCGCAAGAAAGTCAAGACTGTCTTTTTCTTTCCACGTTCTTGTGGAAAAAATTGTGGAAAAAAGAGAAGTTTTTGTGGATAAGTGTAAAACCATAAAACCCCTTCTTAACTTGTCCCCCAAAGCTTAGTTTTTATCCAGGCAATATCCTCGCGTAACTTCTCATCCGTGGATAAAAGCGTGGAAATTTTTTCAACGCCATGCATAATCGTGGTGTGGTCGCGACCACCTAAAACCTCCCCAACTTCCTCGAGTGGATATCCACATTCTATCCTCAAGATGTACATACAGACCTGACGAGGAAAGGAAAGAGACCGGTCTCTTTTTGGCCCCTTAAGATAGGAAATCTTAAGATTAAAACGGTCGGCAATTGTTTCTAAAACCTCATTACTGGTGACCTTTCTTCTGGTTGGGGTTTCATTATTATTGGTTTTACTAAGAAGAGACTTGGCCAGTTCCGGGGTTAAAGGAACTTTCTTAAATTGGGCCTCGGTGACAAGTCTTATGAGCGCCCCTTCGAGTTTTCTGATGGAAGAAATATTAGCCGCGAGCGTTTGGGCCACGTCCATAGGAAGGTTAATTTCTTTTTGTTTGGCCTTAATCAAAAGAATGGCACATCTTAGTTCAAAATCCGGCGGGGCAATATCAATAATTAGGCCGCCCTCAAAACGAGACCGCAGTCTTTCTTCAAGCTTGGCAATCTCGGCCGGTGGCCGGTCAGAGGTTAAAACAATTTGTCCTCCCTCGCGTTGCACTGTATTAAAAGTGTGAAAAAACTCTTCCTGAACCGCCGTTTTGCCGGCAATAAACTGAATGTCGTCAATTAAAAGCATTTGGGCGCTGCGGTATTTTTCTTTGAATTTTTTTGTTGTTTTTGTTTGAATAGCGTCAATAATTTCGTTTGTGAACTCTTCCCCCATACAGTAAATAATTTTTAAATTTTTCTGCTTTTCTAAAACCGTATGGCCGATCGCCTGCATAAGATGGGTTTTACCGACGCCGACGCCGCCGTGCAAAAACAAAGGGTTATAAGCTGTTCCCGGGGAACGGCTGACGGCAACGGCCGCGGCATAAGCCATTTGGTTACAAGGAGAAACGGCAAAGGCCTCAAAAGTAAAATCCGGGCGAAGGTGGGCCTGTTTGGCCAGGTCTATTTCGGGAAAGCTTCCTGTTTTGGCAAAAAGAGGACCGGGTTCTTTTTGGGCCAAAGATAAAAGACCATCAGCTTTTTTAATCGCAAAAACCAAACTATTATTGCCCAAGGTGTGTTTATCAAGAAGATTTTTTATAAGCGCATAATAGCGGGTTTCGATCATTCTTTGGGTTAAGGGATTGAGGCAACCAATGGTCGCGACGTCTTTTTCCACGGAAATTAAAGAGGTTCCGGTAAAAAAAGTTTGGAAAACAGGCTTGGAAACCTGAAGTTCGATTTCGGCTAAAATTATTTGCCAAAGTTTTTCGTTTTCCATAAAGCTTTTTAAAAAATATTAAGAGGCAGAGGACTTGTCGTTTATAACTTGCGAGGCAAGGCAAGTTCGTATTCTGACAAAGTTATCCACAATTGTCAAGAGCGGTACGATCACACAATAAGGTATACACTTTTGAACTCCGGAAACGATTGTAGTTTCTCCAACGGTGTTTTCCCATCCATGCCAAAACCCCAGTGTGGTCTTTCATTGTTGTAATGTTTAAGATAATT
>JAMCYU010000010.1 GCA_023473585.1 Patescibacteria group bacterium
AGGTTCCTGCATTCGCCAAACCATTCCATTGTGAACAATCAACAGCACAAGCAGGCGGAGCCGTTGGCACCGGCGTCGGTCCGGGCGTGGCTGTGCAACAAGAAGGTCCGACGCAGTTGACCACCGGCGTGGAATTATCCGGACAAACGCCGGTAAATCTCCCACCGGTACAGTCAACGACCCTATGAGTCGTATTATCGCAACAGGTTTTATAATCGCCGCCAACCGCGCAGCCGCTTGAGGCGCATAAACCGGCCTCTAAATAGGGCGTTGATAAACAGCTGTCGGTCGCGTTGCACTGCTCAAACTGCCATTTATATATACATTCATATCTTCCTGTACCGAGATTAACTGATGTTACTGTACAAGCCGGATCATGAGCCCATTTCCAGATAGGAATCGTCCCGTAGTCCTGAAGATAACAGCCGGCCAGGCTCTGGCAGCAAACGCTGGAAGCGGCAAGGGTATCACAAGCTCCCGGACAGGGAGCTCCTACTACCGGACAATCCCCGGGAATCTTCGGATCACATTCAATCACTCTGGCAAAAACCGGTTCCACTCTTAAATCAACCAAAGGTAGCAAAAAAAGAAAAACGACCATGAAAAGAAAAAAGTATTTTCTCATTTGAACATTTCCTTGGTCAAAATCGCCGGTTGACCTTCAAGCATGATGGTTATACTTAATTTCGCTTGGCCCAGACATTTGATGCCCCTGTTTTCCTGGCTGATTTGGGCGATTTTTTCGCCGCTCATAACATAATCGCCCGTTTTGACCAAAATCCGGCTGTCCGGAGCCAGAAGATAATCAACGCTTGATTTAACGGCTTGATCTTCAATAATCAGGTCCTCAAACTGCGCGTCTCCGGCCTCGTTAAGCTTGCGGCCGACGTACCGGACTTTTCCCGAAGCAATGGCCCTAACCGTTGTTTTGGGCGGCAAAAAGAAATTAAGCTGGGTTGAGCTCGCGGTTGAAACGGGAATCGTCGCTAAAAATTCTTTGTCAACCGGCAGGGTAAAAGTTTCCTTAAGCTCGACGGCTTGCAAAGCCGGGGGCGTTGGTGAAGCTGGGGCTTTTTGCCAGAGTTTGGCTGATTTGGGGAAGGAAAAATTAAGAACAATAAAGCCGCTGACCAAAAGCAGGAAAAAAATCGTCAAAAAAATTAAGAGCAGGTTGCGTTTTTTCACCGGCAAAAAAGACCTCTGAATTCAGACTACCATAAAATTAAAGATTGTCAATCCTTTAAAGACCGAAAAGAAGAATCTTGGACTTAAACCCTGGTTTTATCCAGTAAAAAAACACGATGATTTTCAACAGTTAAAATATTTTTAAGAGCAATACTTACATTTTCAGATTCACTAGCTGCATCTATAAATACTTGGGCATAACGCGAAGATGTATCTTTAACTCTACCAGAAACTTTGCTAAAAAGTCTTTTGCCGAAATCGACTATTGTTTTACTACCATCGCTTGGAATCGCTATGTCTGCCTGATTAATAAGAAATCCAAGATTGAAATCTTTGGCTAAGATATCAAAATCTCGTGGAAACATTAGGGTCATATGGGGAATTCCTTTGGAATAAAAATAAGCCGTACAATTTGATAAGGGAGAAACAAAACTCGTTTCGCCTGGAAGCCCATCAATCATAAAATAATAAATCACTTTCTGATATTCCTGTATTTTTAGATTTTCCACCCCCTTACCCCTCGGATCCATGGGAAAAGGGATCTGCCATTCGCCTTTGGCTATCTGTTCCGGTGTGTTTTGCCCTTTCATTAAAATCTGGACGACTTCCGGCGTTAAAACCACGCCCTTATCCTTGCCTTGATTGAAGGTAATTTTCTCTCCGGCATAAACGCCTTCTTTTAAGCCGTAGGGATTGCCTTTTTCCGCGTAATATTTCTTGTCTTCGGCCTTAAAAACCAGTCCTTTAATTATAGGCGCGGTTTCGCTGATTTTTTCGACCGGTTCTCCGGTTTTGGGGTCAACGGTGGCGATCAGTTTTTTGTCTTTGGTCCAATAACCCATTTGCTCCATGCCAAACCAGCCGGCGCCTTTGGTCGCGATGGTGCTGTCGCCCAAATAACCTACATTCCCCTTTGAATCTTTAAAAGTCTCCTGTTTGGCCCAAATAATCCCCGTCACTTCATTTTTCTCATCAAGAGCAAAATAGCCCCAGTTTCCGGCCAGAACCGAATCTTCCAGCCTTTCGCCGCTTAAAGTTCTTATTGAAATCAGCAAATTGCCGTTCGTGTCTCTTTCCGAAACGATAACGCCCGAGAAAGGACGGTTATTTAAAACGTCAATTAAAGGATTTTTAAGATAATAGTCGGCGGCTTTTTGCGCCAGACTCTCTCTTTGGATATCGGGCGTCGGGGTTGGCCGGGGTTCAGGCCCGCCCACCACCGGCGGCAAATTAATAACCACGGCTGTTGGCGTCGGCGGAATCCTTGTCGGGGTCGCATCCGGTTTTAAAGTCGCTGTCGGCGAAGGTAAAGGAGTGGGGGTATCGGGTGTCGGTGTTGATTCCGGTTGGCCTCGATTACAACCTAAACCCGCAAGAGCGGCGAATAACAAACTTCCGCCTAGAAGTTCTCTTCTCCCGAGTTTTTTGTCCGAGTTATTTAAAGCCGAAACCAAAACACCACCGGCAATAATCGCTTCGACTAATGGCTTGGGTAATTTGACTTCATCACGTTCATCAGGAAAGCTGACAAGAACATAGGTCCGGTCAGGACTTATCTTTTCCGCCAAAGGATTACTTTCTCTTTCGAAACTTAGACCCGCTTTTTCAGGTGTCTCCATGATTTCGCTCTCTTTATCCTATAACATTTACGGCTTGCTTGTCAAATCCTGTAGTGTAACAGAATTTCGGAAAAATTATTTAATATATGAATCAAATTCTGCCCGTGTTAAATTTGCCTGACTAAGAATTGAGGAAAATGTTCCCATGGGAATCTCTTTGAAATTGGGGATAATTACAGTCTGGATCTTGCCTGCTTTAATTCCTCGCATTTTAATATGACTTCCACGTTGGGAAACAATCTCAAATCCTGCTCGACGTAAAGCAGAAATTACCTGCTTGGCAGAATAGAGTTTAGGCATACGTGATCTTGAAAGAGAGAGGAATAAGTTCAGGGTTATTAAGAGTTTCCGGCGTTGGCACCTTTTCGTCCTCAAAATACAACTCCAGGGCCTCTTCAATATTCTTTAGAGCTTCCTTTTTATTTACTCCCTGACTGGCTACTTCAACTTCTAAACACCTTACCACGTACCAATCATCCTCTTGCCAAAGAAGAATATGCAAACCTGATTTTAATCTTCTTTTAGTCTTCATAATATTTACAGTCTACCATCCTCTCTCTATTTTGTCAAAATTCTGTGCTGGACACCTAGATGACGTACACTTTCCTCCTTTCAAAATATTCTCTAGGTGTTAGGTAGTTTATCGCCTGGTTAAATCTTCGGTTGTTGTACTTGTCATTAAAAGTTTGGCAGTAATTTCTAATCATTAATATATCATCTAAAAGGTCTTCCTGCCAGTTGAAGAACTCATAGACAGCTGTTTGGATAAATCTTTCAGCTCTGCCATTTTGTTTGGGACAATAAGGATCGGTAAAGTAATGGGTAATCCCAGTATCTTGACAGGCTTGGTGGAAGTTTAAAAGGTATTCAGCTCCGTTGTCCGTTTGGATAGCTTTAATTTCAAACGGGAAATATCTTTTTAATTCTTCTAGAAAGAATCTGGCAGATAGCGATGATCCTGTTTCAAAACAGGAAACATAACCCATCCTGGTAAAGCCATCAATGGCGGCAAACAGATAAAATCTTTGGCCTAAAATATATAAGTGCTTGGTATCTATCTGGACCAGTGAGCCGGGATATTTTTCTCTTAGTTCTCTGGCCGCCTTAATTCTGGCGATAGCAAACCTTCTCTGTTTTCTGGTCCTTTGGACATGTTGAGAATTTAAAAGCTCGGGATGGCGGTTAAGGATTTTTTGGATGGTTGATGAACCTAGCTTAATCTTCTCTCTTTTAAGCTCCTCCTTAATTTCATACTTGCTTTTCTCCGGATCATTTCTCCTAATACTAATAACCTTGTCAATAAGCCATAAAGGAGTAATCATTTCTCTTAGATGTTTAGGTCTTCTGGTTTTATGGTTGTCCTCAAGACTTTTAAGGCTAAAACTTCTAAATCTTTTCTTCCACCGGTAGAAAGTATCAGGGGATAACGAGAAATACCTGCAGACAGCCCGGGCGTTGGTGCCGTGAGTTAAATACCAATCCCTCCACTCCAGTCTTCTTTTCCCTTCTTTAGAAAGGAGATGAATTTGAGAATATAGGCCCTTCGGCCATAAATAGCGTAACTTCATAGTTACGCCATTGTACATTCCTTTCGTCACTTCTAAAGTGTACGGGATCTATCGTGTCCTAGACAATAACGTAGTGTAATAGAATTATGTATACAGTATCAAAGTTTCGAATAGCGCATAGTCTTAATTTAGCATAAGAATTAATCAAAAACAATACTGGCGTTCTGGAAAATTCTGACTTTCTAATTCTCTGACGTTCTGAGGCTTTGGTTTCCGAGTTCTCTGAATCAGGTGGTGTTTACACCTTAAAAAGCTTTGCTTTTTAAGGTGCGACCTCCTGCCAGGTCAACCGGTTGAAACCGAAGTTGACGGGGAAATTAACTAAGAAATCCGGCCGATATTCAAAATATTCTGAAGGGTAGGAATTATTATAATTCGTCCCTCCGCTATCTAAGTTCCGGTTAAAATTAAGACTGCCTGTTCCGTCCAAATTAGCATCGGCGATAAACATCCCTCCACCCAAAAATTGATTAGTCGAGACCGAGGTGTCAATTGACCCGTCGGCAATATAAATTCCTTGCATTTGGGAAGCAGCGGAACTGGCTGGATTTAAAGGCGTACTTGATCCTATACCTGTGTCAAAAGTAATGTTTCCACTTGAAATCAATGCAAAAAAACCGCCAGGCGTAACCTTAATTAGCGGATTAAAGGTTATATCGCCATCAACTAAGATAATAATTTTTTGATCGCTAGCAACCGTTCTTGTGTTCCCTCTATAACTCGTTCCGGCTCCCCCAGGTGAAAATTTATAGCAGTTACCTCCAGGATCTTTACCAAGGTCTTTAAAATGACCAGGATTGAAAAAGTTCTCTTTATCTTCAGTTACACAATTTTGGAGTTTTGCCGAAAAGCGAACGTAATCGTATTTAGTCTGATTTCCGCCAAAACCCGTAAAGTTTTCCGTCGCCGCATCTTTAACTTTCCAGTTATTGGGATTACTGAAAAGATTCTTCGTTTCTACGTTCCCCGTAAAATTTCCGCCGGTCGAAACAACCCCGGCCGTATTGGCCGTGCCCAAGGAAAGATAGGGACAACAACCGCCGGCGGTGCAAGTGGCTGAAGTACAGGTGTCAATAGGCATCGTTGCTCCCACACCTCCGTTGCCGTGGACGTCTCCGTAACCTGTCTGAAACCAAGCATTTTTCAAGGGAAAAACGGTAAAATTTTGCGTTATCGACGGCGCCGCTGCTAACGATACAGATTGGCTACAGGAAGACCCCCCACAAGAGAGACAAGACTCATCGGTCGCGTTATGGCTTACCGAAACGGTGTAAGAACTTCCTCTTGGCGGCTTACTGGAACAGCTGTCGCTATCATAATATCCACTGCCATTTGTCGTTAACGAACAGGCGTAGGTCGAACCACCGGTGCCGGCTATCGTTACCGTTCTTCCGCTCTGGAGACTACCGGTATTACAAGTCAAACCAGTCGTATTCTTGTAAACATTCCCGCTAATTTTTCCCGGTGGAACTAGAACAACCATCAAATAGTTATTTGCCTTCAACTCCTGGGAAAAAGTACAACCTGTTCCTGATTTATTAATCCCCTCAATCGTAAAGGTATAATTACAGGTATATCCTAGTGGAACACCAGTGACTTGAAAGGTTCGGCTACCTACAGTCAAATTGTTAAAAGAAAAATTAAGACCATTGGTATCGACTGTTCCCTTACAAAACCACCATGAATCCTGTCCTTCCGCATTCACCGAACACCAACCTTGCATTATGACCTGCGTCGGACACCACCAAGAAGGATTATTAGTTCCGCCTTCGGCAATATTAACTCCGGGGATTACAGGATTACATTGGCTTTCACAACCGTTTATTTGATTCCAGCAACATGCCTTATCTTCTCCAACAGGGCCTGGCGGATTGCAAGTAGCACAACTTGCTCCGTAAGGTGAACCACAATGTCCACCATCACTTGAAGTACTCTGTCCTACTCTTCCCCCGGTGCTTAAGGCAATATAGCCGTCTAGTTTTGCCGGCGCAGCAATACGGCAGTTAGCGGAGCTTCCCGGAGCCAGGCAGCATATAAAATCTTTGCCTTTCCTTTCCACGCAGTTGGCATCCCAAGGTCCTAGAGAAGCAGGTCGTGGTGGTATTGGCTCGCCACATGTTGGATCTGCATACGGATTACAGCAATCTGTGCATTGTTGTCCGTGTTGTCCGCAAGAAACTTTACATTCATTTACACCCGGTTGACCATATACGGCACAGCATTGTAGTCCCGCAGGACAACCAGCAGGATAATTCGGCGGGCACATATTTGTAGTAGTCGTCGGAGTCGGTACAAGAGAACAGTTAAACTTTTCTTCTACGCACTGACCGTTTCCAGGTCCACAGGAATCTATATCACAAGAGGTTTTATAAGAATAAGGCAGGGTTTGACCAGCTCCACCTTTATCCCAACATTGACCGAGCGTTCCTTGACAATCTTTGTCGGACGTGCAACCTGCCCATGGATCACAAGGAGTTCTACGTGTTTCTTGCCCAGCGCAAGAACAATCTGCAGCATATATAACCGTTAAATTTATTAACGAAGCAACGAAGAAATATGTCAAAAAAACCAAGCTCCGCAGGAAAAACCTCATAAATTTATAATGACAGTATTTAATATTGCTGTCAATATTAAAGAGAAAAAGGGATCAGCAAGAAGAAGGCTGCGTCCAAGAAACTTGAGGCTCGGTGTATAAAACAGTATTTTCTTTTAAATTTTGTTCTAGGTTTTGATTGTATTGAGTCAATTTTTCCGAAGGAATTCCCATTAATGTTGATAATGATTCTCGTGTATCGCCTTTCCTTGCCACTATTGCCGGCAAGAGAATAATGCTGTCTCCTATTCCATGTTGATTAACCTTAAGTATGCTTATCCTTCTCCCTCCCCAAAATAGTTGTTTTTGGGCCTCTGTGTCCGTGTCTACCACCTCACACGTTTCAACCTGATCCCGATGCTGATATTGAAGTTTAATCTGAGAACAACGAAGACCAATACTGCCGACCTTAATTCTGGTTACTTTTCCATCACCAGTAAATGAATCCTCACCAACACTAATATTACCTACGACTACAGAATCGAAACCTAGAGGAATTTCTTTTAGAACTTGAACGTCCCATCTCTCGGTTGAATCCCTAGAACTTATTCCAAGAAGATTGAAAGGTTTCCCGACTTGGCGGAAAACTTCGACAGGCCTAATTAAGCCTTGACTATATATTTCGTCGGCTGAAGGTAGAGATACGCTCGATCTGTCAGGCGAATTAGGACTTTGTAGATTATTTTCACCCAAAAACCTTCCAGCAATAACGCCCAATAAACCGCCAGCTACACCAATTGCAAATTCTCTCCTGCTAATTTCTGGCAAAAGTCCCTTTGTCTGTCCCAGCACTTCGATATTTTTGGCTTGATCCATAGGTTATCCGCTAGTTTATTTAAATTATATTATCCTTACAGGTTTCTGTCAAATAACGTAGTGTAATAGAATTATGTATACAGTATCAAAGTTTCGAATAGCGCATAGTCTTAATTTAGCATCTTTTGATCTTTTTAACAATGCCAAAAGTTAGCGGCGGAAAATTCGCAGGACATCGTTGATGGTCACTAAAGCAACCAATCCCAAAAGAATGGCCATGCCGGTCTGATGGGCCCACATTTCCCATTTGGGATTGACTCTTTTTTTTGTTAAAGCCTCTAGGGCTATAAAAAGCAAGCGTCCGCCGTCAAGAGCCGGAAAAGGCAGAATATTAATAACGGCTAAATTCAAAGAGAGAAGGCCAACCAGTTGTAAAACCGCCATCCAGCCAAACTTGACCGCCTCACCGGTGGCCTGGGCAATTCCCAAAGGACCGGCCACTTCCGCCGTTACCGGTTTAAAAGTGATTAAATTAAACAAGATTTTACCAAGTTCAAAAAACATCATTCCCGATAAACGAACGGCTTCTTGAGTTCCCAAAAAAGGCGCTTGCCAAAGAGGATATTTTTTTTCTTCCAAATTGGAAATCGCCACGCCCAAAGGGCCTTCTCCTTGGGGCGGAGAAACACGTGGGGTTAAGGAAAAGACGGGATTTTCTCCACGGCAGGAAATTTTTATCCCCGGATACCCCCCCAAGACTTTAGGATTAAGAGGACAGGGATTATCAACTGATCTTGTAACTTCAATAGAAATTTCCCGGCCGAGGTTCTTTTTGGTCAGTTCCTGAAATTGAGAAATAGCGGTAATTTTTTCATCGTTAACCAGAAAAATCCGGTCGTTGATTTTTAAACCGGCCACTTCTGCCGGCGAACCGGCCGAAATTTCTTTAACGTAAACTTTATCCGTCGGGATCAAAACGCCCTGGGTAAAAATATAGGAAATAACCAAAATCGCCAGCAAAAAATTCATGGTCACTCCGGAAACCAAAACCAAAGCTCTGGCTTTTTTTGATTTCGCAAAAAAAGCCTTGTTTTGTTTCGAAGCCAAAAGTTCGGGGTTATGAGTTCCGGCCTCATCTTCTCCGTAAAGTTTGACGAAGCCCCCGATCGGCAACCAATTAATCGAGTAAACAGTTTCTCCGCGCTTGACGCCGAAAATCCTCGGGGGCAGACCAAAACCGAATTCTTCAATTTTAATCCCCAGTTTTTTAGCCATCAAAAAATGGCCAAGTTCGTGGACTAAAACCAAAAGCGACAAAACGGCAAGAAAAACAATGAAGGTCAGTATCATAAATAATTGGAACTTTTATACCTGCAGCAGTTCTTCTTCTTTTTTTCTGCCCAGTTCATCAATTTCGGTGATAAATTTATCGGTCATTTCCTGCATTTCTTTTTCCCAGCGAGCGTGATCGTCTTCGGAAATTTCTTTAGCCTGAAGAGCATTTTTCAAATGACTCATCAACTCATGTCTTAATTGTCGAATCATAATCCGACCCGCTTCCTCCTTTTGCTTGGCCAATTTAAGGTATTCCTGACGGCGCTCCTCCGATAACGAAGGAATACTGATTCTGATCGCTTCTCCCTCAAGAATCGGTGTTAAACCAACGTTGGCCATCTGTATTCCGCGATTAATTTCCTCAGCAATGGAAGGGTCAAAAGGCGTGATGAGGAGTGTCCTTGAATCAACCGTACTGATCGTGGCTAATTCGGCCAGTTTGAGTTTTTGCGAACCGCCGTAAACTGCTAAAACAAGATTTTCCACCAAGACGGGCGTGGCCCGGCCGGTACGAATAGTTGAAAGATCCTGACGGATAATGTCAAGAGCTTTTTGCATTTTAACCTGAGTTTCGGCTAAATCAGCCATAAACTTAACTTTGGGATTATTTGATCGCCAGTCTCTTGAACTCTTCTATTTTAATATTCTCACCGAATTTGACAATGTTTTCTTTAAGCAAGGCGTCTATGGTTTTGCTCTCGTCTTTAATAAAGGATTGTTCTAAAAGTTCTTTTCCGTCTTTGGGATTCATCGCGCAAATCTGCATGGCAATTTCGTGAGCTAATTTTCCAAATTCTTCGTTCCTGGCGACAAAATCAGTTTCGCAACTTAAAATAACAATGGCTCCGGAAGTTTGCGTCGCGTGAATATAAGCTTCAATAATCCCGGCTTTCGTTTCCCGACTGGCTTTTTTCGCGGCCTTAGCCAAGCCTTTTTCCGTTAAAATTTCTTTGGCTTTTTTTTCATGACCCCCTGCTTCTTGCAGCGCCTCTTTAATGTCGGCAATTCCGGCGTTGGTCTCTTCTCTTATTTTTTTAATTTGGTCAACATTAATCATTTTTTGTGGTTTTTCTTTTTTTGTTTTTCTTCTGACGGCTTTTTTTCTTTAGGAACTTTTTCTTTCTTTTTGTCCGGTTTTTCCGTTTCGGTTTTTTTGGAAAGAGCTGCCTCTTTTTTGTTAAATAATTCTCTGCCTTCAAAGTAGGCGTCAGCCACCAAGCTGGTTATTAGTTTAATCGACCCCACGGCATCGTCATTGGCCGGAATAGGAAAATCAACCAAATCCGGATTAGCGTTGGTGTCAACAATCGCCACGGTCTTGACATTGGTCTTCTCGGCTTCTTTAAGCGCCGATTCTTCTTTACGAATATCCACTAAAAATAAAACCTGCGGCAAATCATTTAAGTCGGCGACGCCGCCGTAGACTTGTTCCAGTTTTAAAAGCTCGCGACTTTTGAGCAGTTGTTCTTTTTTGGTAAATTTCTCCCAAAGATTTTTGGCTTTTTCCTCGCGCCCTTTTCTTAACTTGTCCAGGTTTTTTTTCATTTCCCACCAGTTTGTTAAAAGACCGCCGGGCCAGCGCGCCA
Organism: Patescibacteria group bacterium; assembly: GCA_023473585.1. NCBI lineage: Bacteria > Patescibacteria group bacterium. The sequence continues at coordinate 10,643 of JAMCYU010000010.1, forward strand.
CCAAAAACATCGCTCCGGCTCTTTTGGCTTCTTCCTCGACAATCCCCTTAGCCTGCCGTTTGGTGCCGACAAAAATAAGCAAACCCCCCTGGCTCGCTGTCTCTCTAACAAAATCCAGGGCTTTTTCCAAACCCACTTTGGTCTTAGCCAAATCAATAATATGGACATGATCTCTGGCGGTATAAATAAACGAGGCCGCCCGCGGGTTCCACCTTGGCACCTGATGGCCAAAATGACAACCGGCTTCTAAAAGTTGTTTTAAGGATATTTCCTGCATAATTTTTTTGCCCGCCGTAGTTTTTTAAACCGAGAGCGGGACTCCTCTCTCTCCTCCATCCGGTCACTGTGGTCAGGAGTCTTAACCAGATGTGTGTAATGGAAGTATTGTATTAAAAAAACGGTTAAAAATCAAGACCTATAAACCATAGTCCGAAAGGGCGGAACGGCCGATACGGATACGGCGCAGACTGTAAGGGGCCTTAGCGCAAGAAACACCATGATCGGTGGTGACCGCGGCCACAAAACCCGCCTCTTGCAGATATTTGGCGGCGGTTTGATTATAATTTCCGTAAGGATAAGCAAAAACATTAATACCCGTTTTCAGCTGATTTTCTAAAATACTCTTCGAAGAAATAATTTCGTCTTTAATCTGTTCCTCTTTTAAGCCTCCCAAACCGCGATGGGATAAAGTATGATCGCCGGCGGTGATAAGCGAACTGCCGATCATTTCCCTGGCCTGTTCCCAGGTCAGATAATCGCCTCCTTCCATAAGTTGCGTAATTAAAAAAACCGTCGCCTTAAGATTTTTTTGCCGCAAAATCGGGTAGGCTTGACTGAAAAAATCACGGTAACCGTCATCAAAAGTAAGCGCTACCGGTTTCGCAGGCAATGGCCCGCCGTTTAAACCAAAGACAACTTCCAAAAGGCTGATGGCCGTATAGCCCTTGCCGATTAAATAGTCCATTTGTGAAGCAAAAGTCCCGGGATCAACATAAAGTGAACCAGAATTATTGTCAATGTGGTGATACATTAAAATGGGAATCCATTTGCAGGGACCGTAGCTGGCAATAAATTTTTCTTCCTCTTCTTTTCTTTTTCTTTCTTCTTCCGCCTTTTTTCTTTCCTCTTCCTGGGCTTTGAGAACGGCCGGATCAATCACGGCCTTTTCTTCGATAACAACGGGGGTCTTTTTGGCCGTTTTGGAAACAACAAAACGCCAACCGCTAACTGCCAAAAACAGACTTAAAAAAAGAAGAACGACCGCCCAAAAATAAATTTTCTTGTTCATCGCTTAATTTTTTAAAATTTTTCGGCTAAAGGATGACGAGGAAGACCGGGCATCGTCATGATTTCGCCGGCAATCGGGATAACAAAGCCCGCACCCGTGGCCAGGCGAAGATCACTGATTAAAAAAGTGTAATCTTTAGGCGCGCCCGAAAGATTGGGATCATGAGAAAAGCTGTATTGGCTTTTGGCCAAACAGACAAAAAAATCTTTGGCCAAATCCCTGTACTTGTTTAATTTTGCCCAAGCCACCTCAGAATAAGAAACGTCTTGAGCTTTATAAATTTGTCTGACAATGGCTAAAATTTTATGATCTAAAGTTTCCTTCAATTCGTAACTAAATTTAAGAGAAGGCTTTGTTTCTACCTGGCAAAGGGCCATAACTTTTTTTCCCAAATCCAATCCTCCCTCCCCGCCTTTTTGAAAAACAAAACTTTCCGCCAAAGGAAGATTGTTTTGCTCGGCCAATTTATGGAGAGCCGTAATTTCCGAAGGAAGGTCGTCGGTAAAGCGATTAAGACATAAAATTACTTTCAGACCAAAATTTTGCAGATTTTCAACATGTCTTGATAAGTTTTCAAAACCCGATTCGGAAAGCGCCCGAGCGGTCACGACTAAAACCGCCACTTTGGGCGTTAATTCTCCCAAACGGGAAACGATATTGATAAATTTTTCCGCCCCCAGATCGGCCCCAAAACCGGCCTCAACAATCGTGTAGTCGGCTAAACTTTGAGCGGTTTTAATCGCCAAAAGACTTGGACTCCCGTGGGCAATATTGGCAAAAGGACCGCCGTGAACAAGGGCCGGTGTCCCTTCCTGGGTTTGCACTAAATTTGGCTTCATGGCCCCTTTCAGTAAAACCGCCATGGCGCCTTCGGCTTTTAACATTTTCGCGGTCACCGGTTTTCCTTCCTGGTCAAAACCGATCGTAATCTTGGCCAGACGCTCTTTAATGTCCGCCTCATTTTTGGCCAAACAAAGAATGGTCATCACTTCCGAGGTAACGGTAATATCAAACCGCGTTTCTCTTTTAAGCGTTTCCCCGTTTTTCCTTGGCATTTTGATTTCGAGATGTCTTAAGGCGCGGTCATTAAGATCCAAAACTCTTGGCCAGAAAAGCGAATCAATTTCCATCTTTAAAGGATTTTCGAAATAAAGACTGTTGTCGATTAGGGACGCCAAAAGATTATGAGCGTAAGTGACGGCATGAATATCACCGGTAAAATGAAGATTAATCTCGCTTTGCGGTTCCACCGTCGCTTTGCCGCCGCCGGTTGCCCCGCCCTTCAAACCAAAACAGGGACCTAAAGACGGTTCGCGTAAAACGACCAGGTTTTTTTGGCCTAACTGCCAAAGGGCTTGCGAAAGACCGATCGCGGTTGTCGTTTTCCCCTCGCCGAATTTTCCCGGAGTCATGGCGGTAACCAAAATCAGGTTATTTGACGGATTTTTTTGCCAAACGGGGCTGATTTTCGCTTTATAGGGACCGTAAAATTCCAAGTCTTTGGGTTTTAAACCGATTTTGGCGGCGACTTTTTCAATAGGCAACAATCTGATATAGTCTGACCCATTGATTCCCGGAATCGAACGTGATAATCTGGGACTATGCCGTTCAGAAATGTCAGTTTTGCTCCTAATTTTTGTTATCATGTTTTTAACCGCGGTTCTGAAAAAAGAATACTTTTTCTATATGAAAAGGATTATAACAATTTTTTAGAAAGAGTTAAAGATAATCTGAAGAAATATTCAATTTCGCTACTCTCTTTTTGTTTACTCCCTAATCACTTTCATTTTTTATTACAACAAAAGAGCGAAGCATCAGTTGCCAAATTTATGAATGCTCTTCTTTTGGGCTATGCTAAATATTTCAACACTAAATATGAAAGGGTTGGGCCACTTTTCCAGGGTAGGTTCAAAGCTAAAATTATTGAAAACGATGAATATTTATTACAGCTCTCAAAATATATTCACTGTAATCCTTTAAGTTCCAGTTCCGGAAATCATACGGATTCCCGGAATTTTCTTTCGACCTACCATTATTCTTCTTATTCAGACTATCTTGGAACCAAAACTTGGCCGTTTGTAGAAACCGAACTTATTTTATCTTATTTCTCAAAAAACAACCCGCAGCTTTCCTATAAGAGCTTCGTTGAGGAAACAAAAGTAGACCTAGAAACTCTGGCCCCATTTGTTCTTGAAGATTGATATAGTTTGACGGAATCGGAGGCTATAAATGGCAAAAACTAGAGACCAATCTTATAAGCAGGGGCGTAAACGCGGTGATGTTTTTGACATTTTGCCCCGTATTGATCCTTACCTTCTTGGACCAAATTTTTGACCACGGTTCCGACCTTCACAACTTCGTCGCTCATCCGACAAGGAACATAACTAAGCTGGCCACTCCTTAATATCGGTCTTCGTCTTTCCGTAAAATGAGCCACATTCCGGCAGCCTCTCTCGTTACAGCGAGCGGATAGAACCGCTAGATGATCAAGATGAGGCAGGGCAACCAGTATATTGGGCCACGGATCAAGCTTGAAATCAAGATCCAGCCCGACAAACAAAGTATGGATTTCCCTGTCTTCCATAATTTTTAAAAAGGCCCGAAAATTATCTTCGGTTATCTCTTTTTCTCCCGTGCCTCCGGCAAAAATGAATTCGTTAATCACCAAAAGCGTCGTTGGGGGAAAATTGGCGCTTTGCTTAATTAAATCTTCTAAACTCTTATAGGTAGGGACTAATCCCATTTTGACCCCGCCTTGGGTGTAAACAATCCCCGAATACCGACCCAGGTCTAAATTATGCCTGACCAATTGGAAACGTCCCTTCAGTTCGCCGCGGAAAGTTACTCCTCGTCTAAGGTTGTGGTTGGCCGAATCTTTTCCCGAAGCCATAGGCCCGAAAAGTCCACCTTTAAAGACTCGCCCTTCTCTTTCACACGCATCTATCGCCGCAATAAGGTCACGGCTTGCCTGAACCTGATTATGATTATAGCGGGGATCATCATACCTGGTGGCATCCTGATAAAAAGCTATCTTGGCTCCCAAATGAGCTAATCCGTATAAAGAACGAACTTCCGGTAGCAATTGATCAATTGAGGTTTCGGCGACGACGCCTCTCGGCCGATCATGAGCAGGTAAAACGAAACGAATCCGAGAATCGTTTCCGGGATAATGTTGGTATTCACCAGAACATTCTTGTTTAGTCTTCATGTTGTTTTTAGCGATTTTTCCCTTAAAAAACCTGCTTTTTAAGAAAAGCAGGCTAATAACTAAAAAAGAATAATCGAAATTTTTTCTAAAATCAAGGGGTAGTTTGCCACTCTATTGAATCTAAATACTTAGCAAATTCAGGGTCTTTGGGCACAGCCTTTATTTTTGGCTCACCTTTATCAGGTTCACCATCAGAACCTGTCTCGGAACTGGCCGCCATCAGGTGACCGGTCCAGTCCTTTTGTCTTTGGGCACGAAGGCTGCCTCCCGGATGACCATCGTCAAATCTTGAAATTTCTGGTCCAAAAACCATCTTAAATGATCCCTCTTTCTTTTAAGATTTTTAAAATTTCCTGATGAATTTCTTCTTTGGAACGAATTTGCTGATCAGTACAGCAATTAATTTTTACCCAATTTTTCCTCGTTTTCGTTAAATATAAATACATTTTTTCTGCTTCCTGCCGGTGATGAAGATCAGCCTCCGCAATGTCCAATTTACTGCCGTTTAAATATTTGCGACCCTCTTTTTGTTTAGTTAACTCCAAAGCAATTTGCCAGGGAACATATAAATAAATAACAATATCTTCGCGGGGAATTTTATGAACCCTATACTCTAATTCATCAACCCAGTCAACAAATTCCTGACGTTTGTTTTCGGGGAGCTTAGCCGCCTGATGCGCCATGTTGGAAGTCGCGTAACGGTTGGCAATGATTAATCCCCCTTTTTCTAACCAGTCTTCCATTTCTTCTCGGGCCGAAGCCCGATCCAAAGCGTAAGCCAAAGAGGCCAGATACGGACTCACTTCGTTAATCGTGCCGAACTCGCCGCTCAAAAACCGGCCGACAATTTTACCATGGAAAGAAGAATAATAACGGGGAAAATCCATGACTTTCGCCGGAATTTTTATCTTGATTAAGTATTCCAGCAACAATTGCGTTTGTGTTCCCTTACCCGAACCGTCACCGCCGTCAATGACGATTAACTTCCCCTTTCTTTTTTTAAGTTCCGAAACAAAAGCCAAAAAGTTTCTAAGAATAATCGCCAAATTGCCGTCGTAATGTTCAAGATAAAGCTGGTCAGAAGGGTTGCCTGCAATCATCGGTGATAATTTATCCTCCGCTTCTTTGTAAAAAAGCGCCAAAACCGGTTTTTCTAAAGTTAGGGCATAGGCAATTTCTCCCCCGACGCCGGTTGAAGGCGAGGTCACTTCGCAAACTAAACAATCGGCTTTTTCAATCGCCTTTTTTTCCCGGGTAAAGATTTGCTTGGAGGTTAATTCTTTATCAATTTGACGAAGATTGCCTTCCACAATTTGTTCGCCGGAAATAATTTCCTGGTTGGTTTTTTTAAAAAAAGAGAGAATCTGTTGATATTGTTTTTGGTATTGGCCGTCCTTCGTCGTTGAAGCGGTAAAATAAATTTTCATTGATTAACAATATAAACCATCTTTTTCTTTTCTGCAATTGGGAAAAAAGACAAAAAGAAAGATAAGGAGTAAGAGGTAATTTAAATTATTCTTGTTATTTTGGCAACTAAAATAAAAGGTGAGTTGTCATATCTGGGGTTTTGCATTGTTTGGATAATCTTCACAACTGGGTAAGTTTGACCGCCAACTTCAATTCCCCTTTCTCTGGCTCTTTGGATAACTAAACTTATTTTTTGATGAATGTTAGAATCAGGATAATCAGACCAGCCTCTTAAGGCATCATGAAGGGCATCACCAATCGTTGCCACTGGACCTAATTGAAAACTGCCTTCAAAAATCACAATCTCCGGTTGTTTGCTTCCGGGGAATGCTGGTTCAAAACGGCGAAACTCTGCCTCGGAAACAAGGCGACCGCGCGGTGGCCGTTGTTCTTTTGGTTTTGGCTCATTCGGTTTTAGTTCATGATTAATCATCTTTTAAACCCCAAGTGAATTTGGGAGAGACTAGGACCGTGACAGCCTTTGAACCTTGATAATAAGCTTCAAGAAGCTCTTTGGTTACAACTTTTAATGACACGGTTTGTCCTTCCGCTACAAGGGCTAGGTCAATCTTTGCCGACATCGGGAAACAAAGGCCCATTCGTGTCGCGATGCGCGTAAGGTAATTATGAAAAATGCCCGGTGCGGAGGTCCTCTTTAGTCCTTCAACCTGCAAGCGGTAGGTACCTTCTTGGTTAAATTCAGATTTACAGGCAAAATCACCACCAAGAACAAGGAATGGACTAACGACTTCTTTAGCGTAATCCTCAATCGGTCGTCTTCGAACAACCGAATCTTCGATTTGATCAATTTTATAAAACCGGGCCGCCTCGTCAAGAGCTCCCATAAGTCTTGGTAAAAAAACACCCTTCTTGACCGTTTCTTCTCCGAAAAGATGTTGGGCTAAAGTAATTAGTTTTCCCGCCTCGCGCACCGCTTCTTCGGAAACTTCCGGTATTTCCCGCCAAGAAAGACCCGCTAAACAATCAGCCAGTTTTTCGGCTTGTTGATGAGTTATCTCAGGTTTGTAAGGCTCTTGACTTTTGTCGGGGAAATTAGCTGTCGCCCAAGAATTTCGACCAAACAAGTTTCTTGCCAATCCTGCTCTTAAATTGGTTTCAAATATTAAGCCTTGCTCTTTCTTTTGACCACGAAAATAATTTTCTAAAAGAACGCCGATGGTTTTAGCCGTTTCTGCGAGCACTTCGGGGGCTTTCTCTCCGGCTTCTAGACAGGTTATATCAACTATTCTCTGTACATCAAGCGAATCTAAGGATCTACGATAGAACAAAGGAAGATTGGCCATAATTGTTTCTCTCCAAAGAAGCGCTTCTTGCCAAACTATTTGTTCTCTTACATATCCTCCGGGAGTTTTTTGTTCCGGTTTACCAAAAAGAATATAATTTAAGGCATTCCAGGCTCTCTCTCTTACAAGAATTTGTGCTGTCGCTTGATCTCCCTCGACCAAAATCTCCGCAGGTTGAGCAAGGGAGTCAAGTCCAGCATACCACAACAAACTAATCCCAACAGTTTCAAATAACTGCCTTGTTTTCCCTCTGGCTCTTAAAATTTCTTCTTGAGTAAGTGGCGGTCGGCGGCTAAGAATCGCACAAATATTCTCAACGACAAGCTGATTAACATCTGGCCCTTCTTCATGTTCAAATATGTGACTTATAGCTTTTCTGGCAACTGGAGCCAGTAAGTCTGGGGGAATATTAACAGGGCCAAACCTGAATTTTTTGATCGCTTCCTCAAAAGACTGCCCAATTTGTTTTTGAGGACTGAGAAGATCAGCCCTAACTTTTTGACTGACTTCGGTGGGCCAATTATAAGGAGTAACAACAGGAGCTAACCTATAATTTCCACATGCTTTTAGTAGGCTCTCTCCGGTTGGGCAGGATAGGTTTGTCCTTTCTTTTAAGTTAATCACAAACTATCCTTAGAATGCCGATATTAACACAATTTGCCCTATTTCACAAGTTTTTTTAATTTTTTAAAGAAGAAGTTCGGCAACTTCATAAACCGAAGATAGTGAAGCATCGGCCAGAAATGATTGACCCCAAACTAAAATCGTTTTAAAGCCCAATTTTTTCGCCGGTTCAATATCAACATCTTCCCGATCGCCGATCATCAGATGCTGTCCGGAGGGCAAACCGGTAAGCTCAAGCAGAGAACGGAAAGGTTTTAAGGAAGGTTTTGGTTCGCCGGTGTCAACCACGGAAATTAGTTTTTCAAAATATTTGCTGTCCAGTCCAATGGCAGAAAGCACGTTTTCTATTTCCTCCGGCACGGAATTGCTAATAATAAAATGGTGAAACCCGGATAATCGGTCAAACATTTCAGGAAGCTTCGGGTCTTTATGAAGATAATTGATTTTGCCGATCCGCTTTTGGATTTCCCACATTTTGTAAAAAACATCCTGGGGCGTTTTCATTTTAAAAAAATTAAGAAGAACCTGCGTGCTTGAATTCGTCTTTTTTCTCTCTTCGTTAAAAAGTTTTTCGGCGCGAGCAAAAGACAGGTTCTTAACTTTGGCCACCTCTTCAATACAACCGTCCAAAAAGGCTTTACCCAAAACCGGATTGGGCTTATATAGTGTCGTATCCAAATCCCAAGCAATGACCTTAATGTCCTTAAATCTTTGATCCATAAGATTTATTTTAACTTAAATTTTTTCCTGGCTTCCGTCCACTTATCTTTATAGATTTGCATGGAAACGGAAAAGTGAGTGTAAGTCCCGACCTTAACGCCGATTTCTTTGGCCATAAATTTTTGCAGAGTTGTAAAAGCGTAAGCGTTTCCCGGCCAGGCATTATACAAATCGTTCGTCTTCATCGTCACAAAAAAATGCAAAAAACCGTCCACTAATTGCGGGTGGATTAAAACCAGACAAGGGCTTGAAGTGTCTTCTCTTTTTGGCCCGAATTTCATCAAATCCCGATAAGGAATCCAGGTTGACAAAACAACCGTTCTTCGGGTTGGATCTTTTTTGAAAATTTTAATGGCGTATTCAACCTGGTCAAGGCGTTCAACGACGCATTTTCCGTCGGGAATAATTTCTTCGATTTGTTTTTGCAAATCTTCTTTATTTTCCGAAAGGGCCGGCAACCAGGCTCTGACTTTACAATCCGGGTAACAGCGAAGCCTGGAATGGTAAGTGTATTCAAACTCTTTTTCTTTTTTTGGGTCTTTATAACCAAAAAGGTAGGTCTTGGTGTATTCTTCAACGACTTCCCTGCTGTCTTCTGCCAATTTGGAAAGTCTGGGTTCATCCATAGGTTTATCCACAATAATCATCATCGGCAAATCCAAAGTTTCAATCTGGTATTCGGGCGCTTGAACATAACGAAGACAGCCGTCTTTTAACATGACTTTACAGGCACTCTCCCAGGCCTCCCCCAGTGTTTTGGCATTAATAATCGTCGTTTTATACATACTCACCAACCGAACTCGTCTTCTTTCTTGTCACTGATTCCCAATTCCTTTTTTCTTATTTCCAATGGTATATCCTGTTTATATTCTAATCCGTTCTCAAGCGCTATTTCGGCTTTCTCAAGTTCCCGCCCCAGATAGGCCGCATGGACATTATTTTCCGAAAATTTGCCGATTAAATTTAAGCGGCAAACTGTATCGCAAATCGAAATCGCGTCTTGACCGGTGACCTGGACATCCAATTCCAGATCATGGTTGTAATGCTGGCAGATAATGAGCTTCTCTTTCTGGTCAAGACTTATCTGAAAAGAACCCAAAGGATCACTTATAAATTTTTCGTTGGGTTTCGCCCGAAGACATTTGATAACCTTGGCTTGCTTTAATTTTTTAATTTTCATCGGTTTTCCTGTAAAAGCGCCGGGATCCTGTCTTAACAATTGTTCAATTTTAAAATTGATTTTATTTTGATCCGTTATCCCCTGCAAGTCAATTGGCAGAATTTGTTTTCGAAACCTTTGCACTTCGTCGCTTTTCAGATTTTTCATGACCGGAATACTGCCGGTTGAACCAATCACCCTCCTGTCTTTGTCAAGACCATGATCTCTTAAGGAAATCAGCGTTTGCCCGACATCATGACCCCGCGATTGTTTCCCGCAAAGAATTAAAAATCTGATATTGGGGTTGGAAACGATATTTTTGACAACTTTCTCAATCCCGATATTTTCCGTGACGCATTTGCCGATAATGGCGACTTTTTTAAGGTCAACCTCGATCCCCTCAACCGTGGCTTCGGTGCAAACAGCAATTGATGATTGTGGATTGCCGACTTTATAGCGTCCGTCCTCAACCGGCCAATGAGAAACTTTTACTTTCATAGTTCACAAGCCGAATAACCGCAACTATGGCACTTAAGACACCCCTCTTCCCTGGTTAATTTCTTTCCGCAATTCGGACATTTATCTGATATGGTTTGACCTATTGATTCCCGGAATCGAGTCTCATTATGTGAACTGGCCTCGCCAATATTTAAAACCTGGTTTTCCCGACTTTTGTCACGATAAGTCGTGATGCCTTTACAGCCTAATTTCCAAGCAAACATAAAGGCTTCTTCAACGTCTTCAACCGTCGCTTTGTTCGGCAGATTAATGGTTTTGGAAACGGCGTTATCCGTATATTTTTGAAAAGCCGCCTGCATTTTGACATGCCAGACGGGATTAATTTCGTGAGCCGTGACAAATATTTTCTTCACTTTTTCTGGTACTTGTTTAATGTGTTGAATAGTCCCATATTTAAGAATTCCGTTAATGATGTTTTTAGTATTGAGTCTTTTGTCTTTCGTGTTTAGTATTTTCATCAAATCCTGATTAACCTCGGGTAATCTGGCCCCGTCTAAAACTTCTTTATAATACGAAAGGGCAAATAAGGGTTCGATCCCCGAAGAAACACCGGCCACCATCGAAATCGAACCGGTCGGCGCGATGGTCGTACAGGTCGCATTCCTCATCGTTTTGGTTTTTTTCTGCCAGCGGCTGCCGATAAAATTCGGAAATGAGCCTTTTTCCTTTCCCAATTGCGCCGAAGAAAAATGAGCGTTTTTACTGATAAATTTCATTAAATTTTCCGCCAACATTAGCGCCTCTTTGCTGTCATAAGGAATTTTGAGTTTAATCAAAAAATCCGCCCAACCCATTAGACCTAAGCCGATTTTGCGATTGGCCTTAACCATGCGGTCAACTTTAGCCAAGGGATAATGACCGGCAGAAATAACATCGTCCAAAAACCGAACCGCCACTTCAACAGTTTTTTTCAGTTTTTGCCAATCAATTTTTAAAAGATCGTCTTTGCCTTTTAAAAATTTTACCAAGTTAAGACTGCCCAAATTACAGGCTTCGTAAGGTAAAAGCGGCTGCTCGCCGCATAAATTAACCGCTTCAATCGGGCCTAAATGAGGCGTCGGATTGTCCCTGTTGATGCGGTCCAAAAAGATCATCCCCGGGTCGCCGTTTTCCCAAGCCATGGCGGTTGCCACTTCGAAAATACTGCGGGCGTTAACCTTGGAAGCCACGCGTCCGGTCCGGGGATTGATCAGTTCCCAGGACAAATTTTTCGAAACGGCCTTCATAAAAGCATCGCTCACGCCCAGTGAATAATTAACCTGCGGCAGGGTTTTTTGATCTTTTTTCGCGGTGATAAAGTCCAAAATATCAGGGTGCGTTACCGACAAAACGACCATATTACCGCTTCTTCTTTTTCCGTCCTGCATAAAAATTTCGCTGGCGGAGTCAATAATTTTCATTAAAGCGACCGGTCCGCAGGCGTTCCCCGAAGTTCCGGCGATGACATCGTTTTTCGGTCTGATTTTTGAAAAAGAAAAACCGACGCCGCCGCCGAATTTTTTCAAGATGGACGAATCCTTAACGACTTCAAAGATCTCCTCAATATTGTCTTCCATCGGTAAAACAAAACAATTCGCCAACTGCGGAAAATTGGTCCCGGCGTTGGCCAACGTTCTTCCTCCGGGCAAAAATGCCAAAGAAGATAAAAGGGTATTAAATTTTTCCTGCCAAAGTTTTCTTAATTCCGGCGTTTCTTCGGCCGAAGAAACCGTCTTGGCGACTCTTTGGAAACAATCTTCGGGCGTTTCCGAAACCTCGCCTTTTTCGTTTTTCAGAAGATATTTAGCCCGCATGATCTGGAGACTGTTTGCAGATAGTCCTGAATTTTCCATGGCGCTAGTTTAACGAACCTGCCAATAATTGTAAAGAGGAAAGTTTTTCCAAGTCTGAATAAAAATTCGGGTTGTTAAATTTTCCTTTGTTATGTTAAAATAACCATGTTGGCGCGATGGCGAAGTGGAAACGCTGGGGTCTGCAAAACCTCGATGCGAGGGTTCGATTCCCTCTCGCGCCTCAAAACTCGGGTCGGTAGTTCATCGGTAGAACGCTTCTCTGACCTGCCCGCCGAACTAATCGAAATGTTTGGGCAAGTAGTTCAATGGTAGAACGTCGTCCTGATAAGACGAAGGTTCATGGTCCGATTCCATGCTTGCCCACAGCAAAATTTCGGGTCGGCTTAGGCAGGTGGGTAAAGAAGAGGCGGATGGTTCGATTCCATCCCGACCCACAGTTTTGAAGAAAGTTAAGCCTGGAGAACTTGCATTTTATCTCTTAAAACTACTTCTCCGTTTTTACTTTTCCACTCCCAGCTTGGATCATAATGCTTTTGTAGATCTCTAATCCGCGCTGTCTTTTCCTGTGGAGATAAATTGGGATCGTCTCTAATTTCATAGAGGACGACACGATACGGTTTCCCATCAAAAATATCTCTAATAAGAGTAGAAACAACGGGCTTTTTTTCTGGTTTAAAAACTGGAAGAAGTTGTCTTAATCTTTCTAAGCCAATTGCCATTTTAAATAAATATTTATTGGCAGAATTTATGACAAACTTATTTTACTAAATCTTCAATTAAAATGCTAGATGAAAAATCCACCAAAAAACCCCGCTTAACGCAGGGTCTTTTTTAACAACCAAAATGTGATAGGAAGGTTTTGCCTTCCTGTGATAACTTCGTCACTTAGAAAATTGTTATTTTCATCGTCACTCCGTTATCTTATATGGAAGTTTCTGTTTTTAATCCTAAAAAATCTTTCGATTTTTCAGGACAGACGAGACAGAAAACTCGGGTGTAATCACTCCGCCTATGGCGGAAACATTTCCGTGATTGTCTCCTTAGAAAGGAGGTGATCCATCCCCAGCTTCGGCTAGGGATACCTTGTTCATGTCGTTCCATCACTTTCGTGTGGCATGGACTATATCTTCATCCGCAGTAATTTAAGTTTTTCTGGGTGTCCGGAACTAATCTTTCCAGCAAAATCTTTATATGATTTTGCCTTTATGTAGAATCTCCAGTATTCCGGGTCATCCTTCTGACTTGGATTATGCATTCTCCCGCAACTAATTTTTAATTCTTCAAGAAAACGTTTTACTCTTAAAAGATCATTTCTATTCTTTTGAGCAAAATAGACGTAAAAACGAACTTGAGAACTTTTGGCAATACCTCCTTCAGCATCGAAATAACCTCTAATAAAATCAATCTTTTCTTGTTTGGATTTTATTGGTGTCTTTTTAAGGAAAATTTTAGAAAATTCCACAATCCAAAGATTGCGATTTTTTCCCTCCTTGTAAACCCAACAAGATTTTCCGAGCCTTTTGATTCCCTTTTGGAGAAAATTACAAAAAGCTTGACTTTTTGAGGCTATACGATAGGTAGTCTGTCTTTCCGTTGCGTCGTGCAAAACTCCAAGTAAATACGCTTTTGTTACCTTCGGAGCTAGCGTGTAGTCTCTACGGGGTAAACTCATAATTTGAGTATACTTCCCTCGGTATTACCATGTCCAGCAAAGCTGGATTTAGGTTTCACCGATACAGCCAGATTTTTTACCAATGTTACCACTGGGAGTCGCAACTTGATTTACGACTTAGTCCCCATCGCCGACCTCGGCTTCACTCCGACTAATGCCGGACCTTCGGCCGCTGCCGACTTTGTTGGCTTGACGGGCGGATTTCGATAGCTTAAAGTTGCTTCGATTCCCCACCCGGCGAGCGGATTTCCCGCACCGGGCGAGCCCTAAAATTCATTTCTGATTTTAATCGTCTGATTTGCAAAATACCTTCCCTTGTAAGATATTTTTTCTTATTGATTAAGTTAAAAATCTCACAAAAATTCTTAAAGGATTTTTGCTTTAACTGACCTTGCAAGGGATACTTCTTAAAGAAAGGAATAAGAGTTTCTTGAATATCTTTTTGTGAATTTATTTCAAATCTGAAACACGGTGTATGATTCTTCCGTTTTTCTTTTTGAAAATAAACTCCTCCACGACCAAAAAACTTTTTTATCTTATCTAAAAGATGTTTCTCTTCTTGTCGAAGCTTAATGTAAAAATGAGTTTCTATTTTAGGAATCCATTTTCCGGGTTTCCTGCCTCTCAAATTTACATAAAAACATCCCTCTCCGTCAGTTAATCCAACAATGTAATCAGCTGTAATCATTAGGTTACTTCCTTCACCGCTGCGTGTATAATTGGATTATATCACGGAGACGATTACTATGAAGTAGCTGACTTCTTTTAAGGTCATTGCTTCTTTCCTTAAAAGATCTCTCTGGGTCATTTAGAAAACTATTCCAGACATACCTATAGAAGCTTGGTTAATGATCTTCCCCATAACACACCGCATGAGTCGATCGCTTCTTTAAGTTATAGGTCTATCTTTTGCCTCAGGCCCTCCAGACCAGCTTCTCACGAAACCGGACCTGCCATTTATTTTTTTGGCTATAAAAGTGGATTTTAACCACTTAGTCACCGCAAAATGCGGGATCCCGCTAATGGCGGGATTTCCTAAACTGCCAGACGCGCATTCTGTCCTATACTTATAGGACATTTGTGTACAAGATCTGAGAACGTATTCACCGCGACTTGCTGATCCGCGATTACTAGCGATTCCGAGTTCATGCAGGCGAGTTTCAGCCTGCAATCCCCACTGAGGCGAAATTTTAGGGATTAGCTTCCCCTCGCGGAGTTGCAACCCGTTGTTCTTCGCCATTGTAGTGTGTGTGTTGCCCAGGGCATAAGCGCCGTGCTGACTTGACGTCGTCCCCACCTTCCTCCCAACCGAATGGCAGGGCTGTCTCTAATGAAAATTTAACATTAAATAGGGGTTGCGCTCGTTATGGCACTTAAGCCAACACCCCACGGCACGAGCTGACGACAGCCATGCAGCAGCTTTGTATCACCCTCGAAGGTCCCACGTTTCCGTGGGCTTGCAGATACATGTCAAACCCTGGTGAGGTTCTTCGCTTTGTCTCGAATTAAACCACACGCTCCACCGCTTGTGCAGATCCCCGTCAATTCCTTTGAGTTTTAAGCTTGCGCTCGTACTCCCCAGGCGCTCTGCTTAACGTGTTAACTTACGACTCCGATCTTGCGACCAGAATCTAGCAGAGATAGTTTAGGGCTTGGACTACGCAGGTCTCTAATCTGCTTCGCTCCCCAAGCTTTCGTGCCTCAGCGTCAAGGATTAGTTAGGTTTCTGCCTTCGCCATTGGTGTTCCTTCTGATATCAACGCATTTCACTGCTCCACCAGAAGTTCCGAAACCCCCACTAATCTTCAAGAATTATAGTCTCGCACCCAGTTCCAAGGTTGAGCCTTGGGATTTTAGACGCGACTTATAATCCCGCCTACGCGACTCTTTACGCCCAATAAATCCGGATAACGCTTGCACTCTACGTATTACCGCGACTGCTGGCACGTAGTTTGTAAGTGCTTATTCTATAGGTACCGTCGGACGTACCAGATGGTACATCCCTTCCCTATCAAAAGTGGTTTACAATCCTAAGATCTTCATCCCACACGCGGTGTCGCTGCGTCAGAGTTTCCTCCATTGCGCAATATTCCCGGTTGCTGCCACCCGTAGGTGTAGGGCCCGTGTCTCAGTGCCCTTGTGGCTGACCGACCTCTCAGTCCAGCTACCCGTCATCGCCTTGGTAGGCCATTACCCCACCAACTAGCTGATAGGACGCAGGCTCATCCTTCGACGCGAAGTTACTCGCTTTCTTCCTCGATTACTCTCGGAACTTATACAGGATTACCCCGTCTTTCGACGAGCTATCCTTAATCAAAGGGTAGATTCCTACGTGTTACTCACCCGTCCGCCGCTGACCTCTTGCGAGGCCCGCTCGACTTGCATGCCTAAGGCACACCGCCAGCGTTCATCCTGAGCCAGGATCAAACTCTCAAAATTAACTTCCTATCACATCCTGATTGTTAAAGTGCCGAAAAAATTTATATTACTCTCTTTCTTTGCCTTTTGGTACAATATTTTCGTACAAATTGCCTGTTTCATTATCAACGGTTAAAGTAACCCCGACTAATGGTCCATTTAACAAATCAAGTTTATGTGTGCCAAAACCTTCTCCGGTTTTCGTTCTACTAATTCTCCCGCGTGTTGCCCCAAGAAGTGCCGCTGTTTCCTCTTTCAGTTTAACTTCCCGACCGGCTAATTCGCTTGGCAAACTTACTTCTTCTCTTCTGACAAAATCATCAAGTGTTGGTGACATTTTCTCCTCCTTTCCAGGCAGAGAACAAAAAAGCCCCGCCAAGCGGGGCTGATTTCCCGTCCGCCAACTTGCGTCGACGGCTCACTTGGCGAAAACTTTAGGTCATACTTGGTGCATCATAACAAAGCCCTCGCCCTTTGTCAAGCGCAAATTGTTTCTTAAAAGACCATCTTCAAATCTGATCTTCTCCTCGATAACTTACTATATTGCTTTAAAGTAATATAGTGACAAAACAAACACGTCATTTTAATTGCTCCATGATTTCAAAGAGAATGATTCCTAAAGAAACCATGACATTTAAAGATTTATTGACGCCGAACATCGGAATCTCAACGATCTCGTCGACCATGTCTAAAACTTCCTGACTGACGCCATAAGTCTCATTACCGACGACCACTGCCAACGGAAATTCGACTTTCATTTGTGTATAGGGAACACTTCTTGCATCCTGTTCCACGACTAAAGTTTTGAGTTTTGAGTTTTGAGTTTTGAGTTCCTGGATTACTTCAACGGCCGTCGAAGCATAACTCCAGTCAACCCACTGCCAGGTATTGATGGAGGCTTTTTTAATCCGTGTGTTGGGCGGCGTTAAGGTTTCACCGCAAAGAAAGACTTTTTCCGCAGCCACGGCATCGGCCAATCGGAATATAGAACCCACATTATACGTATCAAGTACATTGTCTAGAATTATATAAATAGGATTTTTCTTAATGGAGATAAGTTCCTCTTTGGTGGGTTCAGAGGTTCTTAATTCTTTGGCACCGAGTTTAACCATGGCCTAATTCTATCAGGCCTTTTTTTCGCTTTCAAGGAGAACAAAAACCCCAGCCACGGCCAAAAGATTTTTTCAGGTTGTCAACTTCTAACTTGTAAATTTTTATGATCAGTTTTGACTTTTGAAATCTTTTTTGCTATAAGTTCAGCTGTATGGTCTGGCAGGAGTTTTTCCGTAAAGTTTCAGATTCTCCCCCCAAAAAAGAAATAGATACGAAAGAAGATATATCAAAATCCTCTCCCATTGTTTTACAACCAATAGCTATATACTTTAGCGATAGAACAGGCTGGATTTGCATTGGAAATACTCCAAGTGCAGGCAACCCTGAAGCAAGAGCAGCTAATGACCGAGCTATTTCCTCAGCACGAATGGGGAAATTTATTCAGGCCGCTGAAGAATTTTCCACTGCCAGTGCATCCGAACCAAAAATCCCGGGTTATGTAGTCAATGTTCAAGAAGCCCTCTTTGGAGAAATAAGCAAGAATTTTATCAATCTCTCCTAAAGGAAACTACAGCTTTAAAAAGGGAATAAAACCAGAAGAGACCAATGATACTACTATACCAGTCTTTGGACCGTATATAGAAAAAGATCATTATGAAAAAATTTCCCGCTTTTCCCAAAGATTTGCCGAAATTCCCGGGGTCCAAGAAGTAGTTAATAATGCAATGTCGCGCCACTGGGAAAGTCGCTACGGCGGAGCCTTCCAAATTAAAGTGGCAGAGGCTCTTGGTCCAGAAAATATTAGAGGTCTTGAAGAAAAACATAAAGTACGGGAGAGAGAAACTAACCGCGTTGATGTTGCCACCAAAAATAATATTGCTATTGAATGTAAAACTTTCGTTTGGAAAGCTGCGATTGGCACAATTCAAAAGTGGATAGAACAGGCTGTCGTTCGGCTAAGGCCTGATGAAGAAGGACACAGGTACAATAGTGTTTTAATTGTTATTCCTGAAGACAAAAATCCTCAAGAAATTAATTCAATATTAATGCCATATCTCCATTTGAATTGGCCAGAATTCTCTGATAAAATCAGGGTCTGTAGAATATCAGAATTAAAAGAAAATCTTGTTGGATTATTAGGGAGGTAAAATAATGTATTCATATTGCTTTATTTTTTACAAACCAGGTAAAAAATTTTATGAAGGACGAGAATTAAAGAAAATGATTGATAACTTGTTATCTTCAGGTTATGGGGTTTCTCCAATCTCTCCCCATGATCGGCATCTTAAAAAAGAGGGTTTTGAAATCAAGCCCCAAGAAACAGAGCTCCATCTTAGACTAGAAAAATCTGGTCACCACTTAGAGTTCCATCTTAATCCTGCCGAGGAAGAAATCCATGGAGCAATTGCAGATCTCTCAATGCCTGAAGAACAATTTAAGGAGGATCCCAAAGAAAATACTAAATTATTAGAAAGAGCAGCTTGGGTTATTTCTGCTGCAGTAAAACCTTTGTTTGCCTGGGGGGATCACGAATTAGAAATAAGTAGACTTGAACCCTGGCTTCGTTTTGACAGAATCAATGCTCTTGCCTGGTCGAATATCTTCAGTAAAGAACTGGTAGAACGCCTGGGAGGCATTAAAAATATTTTACTCAGGACATCTCCTGAGATGGAAAAGGAGGCTTCTAATATGATGAAAGAGCTCTCTATTATTCCTGTTTCTCTTTCCATTCTTCCTACCGAACCAGTATCAGCTCATATTACCCTAGAATGCGAAGCGCGTTTTCCCAATGCGATTTTACGGAGTTTTGAGATTATCTCACCTAACGCAATTGAAAAAGGCAAGTAGGTACTTCTCTCCATTTGAGGACCGTTTTTTACTAATTTCTTCAGGTTTCAACTTATATACTAGGCTTCTGACTCATTTAGGTTTCTCACCGCCTGATTATCTGCCGGTTTCAATAATCACAAAAACGCCGGCCACCGCCAAAAAGATGGCGATCAACAACCACTGGGTTGAGGCCAGCCAAAAATCAGTACCGGCCGCTCCCACACCAGCCATGATCAATGCCAAAACCGAGGCCGCCATTAAAACGCGGGCAAAAACTGGCTTTCTGTAAAAATTCATTTTCTCACCTCCCTTCGCCCGCCGAAGCGAGATAAGCGAAGGCGGGCAAAAAACAAGTTTCTTAAATCAGCTTAGAAGATTTTGAAAATGATGTCAAATAAAAGAAACCAGAATAATGATGATCGCCAAAACGATTCGGTAAACCACAAAAGGCATAAAAGACCTTTTTTGCACAAATTTTAAAAGAAATTTGATCGTTAAGATTCCGGCGGCAAACGAACTTAAAATTCCCAAAAACAATTCGATATTCGATATTCGATATTCGATATTCGATATTTTTAATATTCCTGCTAGTACGGATCCCGCAATTATCGGCGCCGACAAGAGGAAAGAAAATTTGACCGCCGCTTCCCTTTTTAAACCAACAAAAAGCCCCACCGTCATACTGACCCCGGAACGCGAAACGCCGGGAATAATCGCCAGGGCCTGACCCAAACCAATGAAAAAAGCTCTTTTTAAATCCAAATCCTCAAGGGTTTTTTGGTGAGTAAATTTTTTATCCGCAATGTATAAAAGAAGGCCGAAGAAAGCCAAACTTATAGCAATAATTATGGGGCTGCGGAAAAAGGTTTCGGCCCAGGATTCAAACAAAAAGCCGAAGACGAGACCGGGAATGGTCGCAATAAAAAGAAGGCTAAGGGCGCGGTGAGCCCACAAATTTTGTGAGGCTTCACCTTGCGAGCGCCGATGACTTTCATTTAACAACGTATGGTTTTCCGCGAGAGAATTTGAAGCCGAATCAAAATTTCTGTGGGCGACTTCAGCGCCTCGCCGAATAATCTCTAGCCATTCTCTCCAAAAATAGATTAAAATCGCCAAAAGCGTCCCCAAGTGTAAAGCGATATCAAAGGTCAGACCCGGGTCGGGAAATTTAAAAAACCAGGGAAGCAAAATTAAATGAGCGGTTGAGGAAATCGGTAAGAATTCCGTAACGCCCTGAACCAAACCCAAAATAATAATTTGGGCAAAATCCATAAAAAAGAACTTAATGGGGTCTAATCAAAAATTTAGCCGGATCTTTATCCAAATCAATAAATTCGTCCGCTTCTTCGATTAATCTCTTCGAGGCCGATTTGCCAAAAGCAATAACCTCGACTTTGCAACCGGTATTTCTTCTTAAATATTCAACCAAAGGCACATAATCGCCGTCGCCGGAAATCAAAACGACCGCGTCCAGTCTTTGCGCCAAAGTCACGGCATCAATGGTAATCCCAACGTCCCAATCGCCTTTTTTGGCCCCGCCGGCAAAAATCTGCAGTTCTTTTTGTTTGACTTCAAAACCGGAAAGTTCCAGGGCTTTGAAAAAATCTTTTTCCTGTTCAATATCGGCGGAAATAACGTAGGCAATGGCTCGAATCAGCTGCCGGCCGGCGACAGCCTCCTTTAAAATCGCCCCAAAATTAGCCCTGGCTTCATACATATGCCGGGCCGAATGATACATGTTGGAAACATCAACAAAAACGCCGACTCTTTGATTTAAATTTTTCATATAAGAAGATTATATCAAAGATAAATGAGCAATATAATATATCTTTGATTAATTCGCTTTGCTCATTATATCACTTCCTAATTCCTAATATCTATATCTAAATTACGGTGTAGGAGTAGGAGAAATGGTTGGACTTGGAGAGGGTGTTACTGATGGTTTCGGTGTTACGGTTGGCTTAACGGTGGCTTTAACGGTTGGTTTCGGCGTCGGTGAAGAAGTCGCGCTCGGTGTCGGCGTCAATTCGCTGGTTGGTGAAGGTCCGCCGACTGGCGGAGGACTCGTAAAAAGAACCTTAATCCCCTCGTCCGGTACCGGTGAAACAACTTTGTTCCGGCCAAAAGCAAACCAGGAAAATAAAATGATTAACAAAATGAAACCCAAAATCGCGGCTAAATATGTTGTTTTCTTCTCGTTTTCCATTACCTCTAATCATACCATACCAATGCAAATCAAGGGTGAGGTGACTGCCCCTTAAAGATGTCCGCTTCTCTTAAGAAGTTCAGATAAAGTTACTGGTGTCAAGTTTCGCCTCTTAAGCTCATCTAAAATCATTGGAAAGGCCTCAACATCAGTTTCAATAAAATGTTGAAGGACAATGGAACCGTTTTGAACTCTATCGCCCACTGCCCTGAAAACTCCATCTGTATTAATTCTTCCGTACTGACGCGTCGATTCGCTGTCAATATCCCAAAGAGCAACGCCTAATCCTCGTTTGGCAATAGTTGCCCTAATCCATTTTGTCCCTTCTGGTGAAGTAAATCCTGCCATTCCTGGGGGACGGATAAATCTCATCAAAACATGGGTTCTGCAAGCTCTATCAACGGCTGCTTGAGCCATATCAATCTCTCGCAAGATACCTTCTTCCGAAAGCCCAGTCAACCACGAGTGAGAATAAGTGTGATTCTCAATCTCATGTCCTTCCTCAAAGGCGCGTTGCCAAAGGGCCAAGTCTGCATCAATCATTCTTCCTGTTGGAAAAAGCGTTAATTTGACCCCTCTCCTTTTGGCGATATCAAGAATTGTCCTAACATTTCCAAGATTCCAGGCATCGTCAATCGTCAGAGCAACAAGTGGTAAAGATCTGTCTCCATGACGGTATACCGAAGCAAGTGGGATTTCTTTTTCTTTAACCTCTTGAGCACGAGGGCCTGGTGTTGGAGATGGGGGGGGTGGATGAACAAATCTTGGTTTATCTTCTTCGGGGGCTGGCCACGCCAAAACGCTACGCTCTTTATCAATTCCAAATAAAACAAATCCACCTGCGCTTGCGCATGCACCTTTTATAAAAAAACGTCTTGACACATCCATCATGTCTTTTGGGCAAACCAATTCATTATAATCCTTTTGTCAATTAAGGGTTTAGTTCCTTAATCACCCATTCCTGGGCGTTTTTCACGCCGCCGATTTTTTCGGGATAAACCTTAAGATTTTGGGTGAATTCCTGATCGCAAGTCGCGTCCGGAACAAAGGGCACCTGGTAAGGATAAAGTCCGCCTCCCTGAAGCCAATAACCGGGCGCTTTATTGGCCATATAATCGGGCACCGAAGCCAGACAATAATTTAAATCGGATTCGCCGGCGTCCGACCAATTGTTGGTCTCCTTCTTGGCCGGCTTAAAAATCGCTTGAAAAATCCCGTTTTGTCCGGCCAAAGCTTCGTGAACCGTATTTAAATAGGGATAATAAACAACCGGCCAAACCGGAGTGTTAAAATCATCGCCGGCATTGCCTTTGGTACATTGATTTCCAGTCCATTGTTCGCAAGTTAAAGTCGTTGACGGTCCGACGAAAAGCGCGTGACCGGAAATATCAACTTCGTCACTCCCCCCGCCCGGTTTTGAGGCCGGAAGATTGGGCGGCGTGCAAGCCGGCGCCTGACCCGGCGGCAAGGGGTTGCTGCCCTGAAACCAGATATCTCCCGGGCAGGTTGACGGGTAATTGTCTCTGGGTTCAAAAGTTAGCTTCAGAGGAATCGTTGACGGATCGGTCCCGACCGGATAAGTTGGCAGAAATAAATTGGCCATGGGATAATCAGTCTGAAGATAGATTCCGCCGCTGCCCGACGGGATATTTTCATAATGAATACCAATATGATTATTGATTTGGACATGGATAAGCGAAGTCGAGATATTGTGGGTGACACGAACGCCGTACTGTAATCTGCCGTTTTGAACCCAGGTTTTTTCAATCGTCACGCCGATCTGTGGACAGGCGGTTTCTGCTGGGAGAACTTTGCCTGTATTGCTTTCGGCCAGATTATTCGTTTTTAAAATTTGCGCCGTGCCGCTTTGGGCGGCCGATAAAAGCATGCCGGACAAAAAAACCGAGGTGTCTTTTAAGGCGGAAATCCAGGGGGTTTTGGTCGTCACCGTCGTTCCGTCTCCCCCATCGCAGGCGGCCATCTTCACCGCCCCATTAACTAAAGTTTTGGGGTTGGCAATTAAGGGAATCTGAACCCATTTTTTGCCCCATTGTCTTTGCCAGGCGTTATAAGAAGGATCTCCGGCTTGGGGCGGCGCCTGAATGGCTCCAATATCGGTCCCGTCCGCGATCAAACACTCGTTGGAGCTGGCGGTCGGACACTCAAGACTGCCGATATTTTGGGATGAGCAATAAGTTCCGTTTTGACATTTTTGTAAATAATCCTTGCGCATTTCGGTTTGCAAATCCAAACTGGTTAATCTGGCCAAAACACCGGCTTTTTCCGGCCGGCCCAAACCCAGAGTATTTTGGATAACCGCATTCCCCTGATAGGCAAACGGCCCGGCTAAATACTGCGTCAGTTCCTGGGCAAAAGGAATGGACAAATCCTTAAATTGATCAAAAAAACCGGCCCTGGTAACCGTTCTTTTCGTTTCGCCGGGAAAAAGCGAAGCGTCCTGTTTAAACTTGACCGGGTCGGTTAAGGAAGGCGTTGTCTCGTTGGTTTCGACTTTTCTGGTCGGCGTAAAAGGCTTGGAATTAATAACCCCTCCGGCTGTCCCGGCACAGGAGTCTTTTTGCGGAATATATTGTCTTGAGGCTTCGGGTAAACTTTGCCACCAGTCTTTGCGGGACCTGGGATCCATATAACAGCCCGAGTCCCGAATCGCCAATTTCACCTCGCTTGAGGCGGCAAAGCCGAAAATCTGGCCGGAGCGAAGCGCCGGCAAAGATTTTCTGCCCTGGCTGTTTAAGTTTTGATAAAGATTAAGTAAATTCTGATCAACGCAAATATCCTCAAGCTGCAGCGTATAGCCGGTCGCAACGGTGTCATTGTTCGTGTATTTAAGGGTAATGCTCGTGTCCGTCGCGTATAAAACTAAAGCTTCGTAACCGCTGCCGATCGTGTAGCCCGACCTTGGCAGTCTTAAGGCTTCGCCGGCGTTGGCGCTAAAACCCAAAAGTGTGACCTCCGGTTCGTCAAGAACCTGACCTTTCGTGTTGTTCGCCCAATTCCAGTCATAAACCTGATAAGTGCCGACAATCGGCCGCGCCCCTCCGCCGTCAAAAAGCGTCGCTAACTGCGGCGCAATGGTTTCCGTCGGTCCGGGCATTTCGACCAGAACCCGATCTTTACTGGCGGGAACATAACCTCTAATTAGTAAATTTAAATCAGGATGTTGGTTAGCCGGACGATCAGCAACCGGCGGCAAAACCTGAAGCGAACCGTAATTTTCGCCCGAACCCGAACAAGCCGCCATGGCAGGAGAAACAGCTGATAGGGCGTAGATAATAGATAGTAGTAGAACGAGGAAAATTTTCCGCATTAAGTTCAGTTTAACAAGAAAAGAAAGAAAGTGTCAAATTGTTTTGGATATAGATAATAGATATAGGAATTAGTAGAATGAAATTATGACCATTATAAAACTTGAAGAGCTTAATGTTTGGCAGGATTCAAGAAAATTGATGAAAATAATTTACGAAACGGTTAAAATCTTTCCCCCAGAAGAAAAATATAATCTCATTAAACATTTAAAAGAGTCTTCCAGAAATATACCTGGGAATATCGCTGAGGGTTTTGGTAGATTCCACTATCAGGAAAGCATTCAATTCTACCGCATTGCTCGTGGTTCTTTAAATGAGGTAAAAAGCGACATTTATTGTGCTTCCGATGCTGGTTATCTTAAGACTGATAAGAAAAACGAAATTTTACAACAAATAGAAACGGTGGCAAAAATGTTAAACGGCCTAATTTCTTCAACCAAAAGATTAAAAGTTTCCTCTCCTAATTCTTAATCACCAATTCCCAATAACTATATCTTTATCTAATCTTACGGTGCGACTTCCTGCCAGGTCAGGCGGTTGAAGCCGAAAGCTGGGGGAAAATTGACCAGGAAATCGGGACGATAGACAAAGTATTCTGAAGGATTTAAATTATTGTCTAAACTTATATTACGATAGAGGTTGATGC
>JAMCYU010000011.1 GCA_023473585.1 Patescibacteria group bacterium
TATTTTCCAACAAGTACAACACCAAAAGATTCCATCAAAGTCTAGGTTACCTAACCCCTCAAGAATATGTTATATTGCAGAGGCAAAGAAAGGAGAACAACCGTTCTCTATCTATGGGTCCAGCACACTTATGTTGTATTTTGTGTCGTATGATATTATAATGAGCGAAACGAATTAATCGAAGACATCACTTGTTTTGCTTATTTATCTTCGATATAATAACCCAATGAAAATTAAATTAAATTTTGCCAAAGTTAAAAACTTACAAGATAATCTCCAAAAAAGAATAAAGCTTAACCGCAAAATAACTGTTTTTTCCCTGGGTCTTCTTCTTTTACTTTTAACTCTTTATACCTTTAAGGGCCAATTTGTCGTTGCCCTGGTTAACGGCCGGCCGATTTTTCGAACCACTTTAATTTCGGAATTGGAAAAACAAGCCGGGGCCAAAGTTTTGGACTCTTTAATTACGAAATCTTTAGTTTTTGAAGAGGCCGGTAAACAAAAGGTGAGCGTAAGTAACGACGAGATTAACCAGGAAATTAAAAAACTGGAAGATAATTTTAATAAACAAGGACAAAGCCTTGACCAGCTTTTATCGGCTCAAGGGATGACGCGCAAGGATTTGGAAGAACAAATAAGATTGCAAAAAATCGTCGAAAAGATACTTGTCAAAGAAGTCACCGTTACCGATGGGGAAATCAAAGATTATTTTGACAAAAATAAAACCAGTCTTTATAAAACTTCAAAATTTGAAGACGTTAAGGAAGCAATCAAAAAACAACTGGAGCAGGAAAAACTGAGCGAAAAAATTCAAAGCTGGCTAAGCTCGCTTCGCGAGAGCGCCAAGATTAATTATTTTCTTAAACTTTAAACGGTAAAATCCTTGACAACCCCTCCCTCTTTCTGTTAAACTGATACTATTGTAGTGTCAGTTTATGAAAATCACCAAGCGCCAGGATTACGCCATTTTACTTATGACTAAGCTTTGCCTTGAGTGGCAAAAGCGCCTCGTGCCATTGTCGGAAATTGCTAAAACCTATCATCTTTCGCCGCTTTTTTTAAAACAGTTAGCCATTGATTTAAAAAGCGCCAAACTGATTAAAAGCAAAGAAGGGATGGGCGGCGGCTACTCTTTATCCCGTCGTCCGCAAACCATTAACCTGGCCGATATCCTGATAAGTCTTTCCGGGCAACAAATTTTATCGCCAAGTTGTTTGAAGAAAAACAGTCGTTGCGCGTTAATTTCGACTTGTCCGCCGAAAAGGATTTGGCAAAAAATCAATACGGAAATGACTAAAAGTCTTCAAAAAATCAGTTTAGCGGAGATCGCCAGATGAAAGACACTTTTGAAATCATCGGTTTAAAGGTGACCGTTGCGGGCAAAATAATCCTTAAGGGCCTTAATTTAAAAATTAAAAAGGGAGAAATGCATATTTTGATGGGGCCCAACGGTGCCGGTAAAACCAGTCTGGTCTTAGCCGCCATGGGGCACCCCGGCTATAAGGTGACAAGCGGTCTAATGACAATCGGCAATCAGGAAATAACTAATCTTCCTTCGGAACAGCGTTCAAAATTAGGTCTTTTTGTTTCTTTCCAAAAACCTCCGGAAATTCCCGGTGTTTCCGTCCGGAATTTATTAAGAATGGTTGTTAAGGACGATCTGGAAGAAAAAATCGCGAAGAATATGCATGATCTTCAAATTAAAGAAGAATTCTTAAGCCGCTCGCTTAACGAAAATTTCTCCGGTGGAGAAATGAGAAAAATGGAATTGCTTCAGGCAAAAGTTTTAAAACCTCGCTTTTTGATTTTAGACGAAATCGACAGCGGTTTAGATATTGACAGTTTAAAGTTGATAACAAAAATCATCAGCCAAATGAGTCAAAACGCCGGCCTTTTGGTGATTACTCATAATCCCAGACTCTTAAAATTTTTAAAACCCGACTACGTCCACGTCATGCTGGGCGGAAGAATCGTCAAGAGCGATGGTTTGAAATTAGGTGAAGAAATTGAAAGGAGGGGTTATTCGTGGTTGGCAAAAAATTAATTGAGGAAATCTCTTATCAAAAAAAAGAGCCCGATTGGATGAGAAAATTGCGTCTTAAGGCTTGGGAAATTTATGAAAAGAAACCCTTGCCCAATTTTGGTCCTGATTTACGTGATCTTGATTTGACGAAAATTAATTATTACCAAACTCCCAAAACTCTTCCGCAAAGCCGCTGGCAGGATTTGCCCTTGGACATTCGGCAAACTTATGAAAAATTGAAAATTCCCGAAATGGAGAAAAAGTATTTAGCCGGCAATTTAGCCCAATATGAATCCTCGGCCGTTTACGAAAAACTGAAGAAAACCTGGGAAGACAAAAAGGTCATTTTTCTGGATATGGATTCGGCTTTACAAAAATACCCCGAGGAAGTCAAAAAATATTTCATGAATTTGGTTTCTTTTGACGAGCACAAATTCACTGCTTTGCACACGGCTTTTTGGTCGGGCGGCACTTTTATTTATTTGCCTCAAGACGTTTGTCTTTGTTTGCCTTTACAGTCGTATTTTAGAATGCAATCAGCCAGATTAGGTCAATTTGAGCACACGATTATTGTGGCCGACCGGGGTTCCTTCGTGCATTACCTTGAAGGTTGTACGGCGCCTCAAGATTCCGAATTTTCCCTTCATGCCGGCGCGGTCGAAGTTTACGTTGGTAAACAAGCCAGGGTGCGTTTTACGACCGTTCAGAATTGGAGTAAAAATATTTACAATTTGGCGACCAAAAGAGCTTTGGTTGGTGAGAACGGCCGCATCGAATGGGTCAGCGGTTCCTTAGGCAGTAAAGTGACCATGCTTTATCCCACGAGTGTCCTTGGGGAAAAAGGGGCGAGCAGTTCCCATTTATCAATTTCCTGGGCGGGAAAAGGTCAGGTCAAGGATACCGGCGGCAAAGTCATTCACTTGGCCGAAAATACCAGCTCGACGATTACGGCCAAAAGCCTAAGTTCGGGCGGCGGCAAAAATATTTTCCGCGGCCAAATTAAAGTTCTCTCCGGCGCGAAAAATTGTCGAAGCTTGATGCGTTGCGATTCCTTAATTTTGGACAAAACGTCAGAGGCTGAAAGTTTTCCGAGTTTAGACATTAAAGAAAAAGACGTCGCCGTCGGTCATGAGGCAACGGTGGGCAGAATTTCCGAGGAACAATTATTTTATCTTCAATCACGAGGGATTTCGGAGAAAGAAGCGACTAATTTAATAGTTGCCGGTTTTATCGAACCCATAATTTCGGAAATTCCCCTGGAATATTCAGTGGAATTAAACAGATTAATCGAAATGGAGTTAAATTAAAATGTTAGACACCCAAAAAATCAGAAGCGATTTTCCGATTTTAAAAAGAAAAATTAACGGTAAATTGCTTATTTATCTTGATTCCACGGCTTCGTCTTTAAAACCGCAGCTGGTCCTTTCGGCGATGGACGAATATTACACCAAATTCGGGGTGAATATTTTCCGCGGTCTTTATAAGTTGTCTCAAGAGGCAACTGAAGCTTATGAAGAAGCGCGGCAGAAAGTCGCCTCTTTTATAGGCAGCCAAACGCCTAAAGAAGTTATTTTTGTCAGGAATACGACCGAGGCGGTTAACCTGGTGGCCACTGCTTGGGGAATGGCCAATATTGACAAACAAAGCGAAATTATCTGTACCGTGATGGAGCATCACTCCAATTTTCTTCCCTGGCAGCAATTGGCCAAAAACAAGGGCGCGAGAATTAAATATCTGGATATAGATCAAGACGGAAAACTCAAAACTCAAAACTCAAAACTCAACGGAATCGTGACCAGAAAAACCAAATTAATCGCCTTAACTCATGTTTCTAACGTCTTGGGAACAATTAATCCTATAAGGGAAATTTCTCAGGCCGTGAAAAAGATTAATCCTGATTGTTTGGTTTTTGTTGATGCGGCCCAATCGGTTCCGCATTTGCCCATTGACGTTTGTGACCTGGGTTGTGATTTTTTAGCCTTTTCCGGGCATAAAATGCTCGGGCCGGTCGGGATCGGTGTTCTTTGGGGGAAAAAGAAACCCCTGGACGAAATGCCTCCCTATCAATACGGTGGCGAGATGATTAAAGATGTTTTTCTTGAACAAACGACCTTTGCCGAGTCTCCGGCCAAATTTGAAGCCGGGACGCCCAATATTGCCGGCGCCATCGGCTTAGGAGCCGCCGTTTCCTACCTTCAAAAAGTCGGTATGGAAAATGTCAGAAAGCATGAATTATTATTGACCGATTACGCTTTAAAACAATTAGGCAAAATCGCCAATTTAACTGTTTACGGACCCAAAAAAGCCGAAGAACGCGGAGGGGTTATCGCTTTTAATGTTTCAGGCATTCATCCTCATGATTTGGCGCAAATTCTAGACGAAGACAATCTTTGCCTAAGATCCGGTCAACACTGCGCCATGCCCTTACATCAACGTTTGGGAATTTCGGCTTCGTGCCGGGTAAGTTTTTATGTTTATAATACTGGTGAGGAAATTGATAAATTAATCAAGGGCATTAAAAAAGCCCAAAAGATTTTTAAAGTTTAATGAATCTTTATAAAGACCGAATTCTTGATCATTATCGAAAGCCGAGAAACTTCGGGAGAATCGTCAAACCGGACGCGTCTTATGAGCAGGAAAATTCTTTTTGTGGGGACAGAATTGGCATGGAGATAAAACTCCTAACCCATAACCCCAAGCTCATAACTTTGGGTGAGATTAAATTTTGGGGCGAGGGTTGTGCGATTTCTCAAGCTTCGGCCTCGATGTTAACCGAAAAAGTCAAAGGAAAATCGTTAGGCGAAATCAAAAAACTTGGCAAAGAAGACATTTTATCCATGCTGGGGATTGAATTAAGTCCGGCCAGATTAAAGTGCGCGCTTTTACCTTTGGAGGTTTTACAAAAATTAATCACTCTGTTATAGTTTGCTTATGGAGAAAAGTATAACTTGGAAAATTGGCGGTCCGGCCGGTTTCGGCATCATGGTTTCCGGAACCATTTTAGCTAAGGCTTTTGCCCGCGCCGGTCTTTATCTTGCTTCAACGACCGAATACCCTTCCTTAATTCGCGGCGGCCACAACACTTATATTATCAGAGCCTCGGCAGAGGAAATTTTTTCCCTGATTTTCTCCGTTGATCTTTTGGTAGCCTTAAACCAGGAAACGATAATTTTGCATAAAGACGAACTGTCCCAGGGTGCCGGTTTAATTTACGATAGCGAAGACCCAGAGATTGGGAAGGATCTTTTACCGGAAGCAAATTGCCATCTTTTCCCCGTGCCCTTAGTGAAGTTAGCCACTCAAGACGGCGGGGCCAAACTCATGATGAATAATGTCGCTTTGGGTTCTTCGTGGGCGGTTATGAATCTGCCTTTTGAAATTTTAGCCGGTGTTGTTGCCGACGTTTTTAATAAAAAGGGTGAGGAAATCATTAAAGAAAACCTGCAGGCGGCCAAAGCCGGCTTCGAATATATCAAGAAAAATTTTCCTCATGATTTTGATTATCAGCTTCATGAAGGTCAGGCGCCGAAACGTTTGGTTTTATCGGGTAACGAGGCGATCGGTTTGGGAGCCATCATGGCCGGCTTGGGTTTTGCCGCGCTTTATCCCATGACGCCCATTAACGGTCTTTTGCAATTTTTAGCCAGTAAAAGTGAAGAAGCGGGTTTTGTTTTTAAACAACCGGAAGACGAAATTGCCGGTATCAATATGGCGATTGGCGCTTCTTATGCCGGGGCCAGAAGTTTGGTCGCGACTTCAGGCGGCGGTTTTTCTTTAATGACCGAAGCTTATTCCATGGCGGCGATGACCGAGACACCTTTAGTTGTCGTGATGGGCATAAGACCCGGGCCCTCAAGCGGTTTGCCGACCTGGACCGGACAGGGCGATCTTAAATTTGTCCTGGGAGCTTCACCGGGTGATTTTACCCGGATTGTTTTAACGCCCGGAGATCCCCAGGAATGTTTTGAATTAACGCAGGTTGCTTTTAATTTAGCCGACCGTTATCAAACCCCGGTTATCCTTTTGGTGGACAAATTTTTATGCGAAAGCTTAGGCACAATCGAAAAAGCGAAAATTGCGACAGAGAGAATAGCTATTGATAGAGGTAAACTTCTGGATTTATCGGCGGCCGATTATAAAAGGTATCAGATAACCGAAGACGGGATTTCACCGAGAATTTTGCCCGGGAAGATCTTTTTTGTGACCGACTCTTACGAACACGACGAAATGGGTTTGGCAACCGAAGACGCTTCAATGATCAAAAAGATGGTGGAGAAAAGAGGTCGTAAATTCTCCTTACTGGAAAAAGAGGTGCCCGAACCGCAACTTTTCGGGGATCAGGATGCCGAAATAACCCTGGTCGGTTGGGGGTCAACCAAGGGAGCGGCGAGAGAAGCGATAGGAAGACTTAAAACTCAACACGTAGGACTTAAAATCAATTATCTTCATTTAAATTGGATAAATCCGTTTCCCAAAGAAGCAGTGACGAAGATTTTATCAAAAGCCAAAAAAATCATCAGTTGCGAAGGCAACGCCACCGGTCAGATGGCTGGTTTTTTAAGGGAACAAACCGGCGTGGAAATTAAAAAGCAAATTTTAAAATATGATGGCCGGGCTTTTTTCCCTGAAGACATCATTGAAGGAGTGAAAAAATATGCTTGAGGCAACTTGGTGTCCCGGTTGCGGCAATTTCGGTATTTGGCAGGCCCTGAAAAACGCTTTTGTTAATCTTTCTTTATCGGCCAAAGACGCGGTGGTCGTTTTTGACATCGGTTGCAACAGCAATATGTTCAATTGGCTTAAGATGACTTCTTTTGAAAGTCTTCACGGTAGGACCCTACCGGTGGCTTCCGGGATTAAAATTATCAATCCGAAGCTTGCGGTTTTGGCGGTGGCCGGTGACGGGGGTTGTTACGGTGAAGGCGGTAATCATCTTTTGCACGCGGCGAAACACAATCTGGATCTGACTTTATTGGTTCATAATAATCAGGTTTATGCCTTAACGACGGGTCAAACCTCACCGACCTCAGCTAGGGGATTTAAAAGCAAATCAACGCCCGCAGGCTCATTTGACCTAGCTTTAAATCCTTTGGCCGTGGCCATTGCTGCCGGAGCCAGTTTTGTGGCGCGCGGTTTTGCCGGAGATTTACCGCATCTTACGGATTTGATGACTCAAGCCGTCAAACATAAGGGTTTTGCGATTGTTGATATTCTTCAGCCTTGCGTTAGTTTTAACAACGTTAATACTTTTGATTGGTTCAGACAAAGAATTTACAAGATGGAACAAAAACCGGCCAACAAACTTGCGGCTTTGGAGAAAGCTTTGGAATTTCCTCAAAATGGTACGGATGCAAAAATACCCATCGGGATTTTTTTCCAGGAAGAAAGAGAAGTTTTTCAACCGGAGACGGTTGAATTTAAGCCCGAAATAGAGAGACTTTCAGCCGAATTTTTATGAAAAAAGGCTCGGTTGTCATTTTTGCGATTGTTATTTTTTTCTTAAGCTTTTTTTTGGCCCTTTTTAAGGGACCGTTAGTTGAAAGATTATTGTTGCGTCCCCCTCTTTCTGAATTAGAAAAACCCGAACTGGTCGAGGCGATCAAAAAACAATCCGGAGATTGGGAAGCCGGTTTTCCGCAACCGATCTTTCTTAACGCTCCGGTTTCTTATCCTTTAGCCCAAATCGTTGAAACTCAAGTTTTAGGGCAAGCCAGGGCTTCGGGAGAAAAATGGATTGAAATTGACCTTTCTGACCAAAAATTATCCGCCCACGAAGGGGACCAAATCGTTTACAGTTTTTTTGTTTCGACCGGCAAATGGGCGCCAACACCGACGGGCGATTTTCGTATTTGGATTAAGCTTCGTTATTCCACCATGAGCGGCGGTAATAAAGCCGACGGGACCTATTATTATCTACCGAATGTCCCTTACGTCATGTTTTTTCATAATGGTTTCGGACTGCACGGTACTTATTGGCACAACAACTTCGGTTCACCCATGAGCCACGGCTGTGTTAATTTATCGACGATTGATGCCGAAAAACTCTTTTGGTGGGCCGAGCCGACCATGCCTTCGGGAAAAAATATGGCCTATCCGACCAAAGACAATCCGGGAACCAGAGTGGTCATCCACGAGTAAACTTATACCTCTTGACTTTTAGCACTTCTTTTGTTAGACTGCTAATTGTTTCCAACAAAAGGAAAAACAAAGAAAATGACAATTTTACTTGATTCTAAAAATCCAGCCTCCGGCGGTCAAACGGATTTTTTAAAAAGAGAAGCGATTGTGCCTGTCGCTCCCCTAAGAGACGGCGTTATCTTCCCCGGAACCGAAATGGTTTTAACTTTTGGCCGACCTAAATCTTTGGCGGCGATTGAGACCGCTTTTTCCCACGAAAAACTGGTGGTTTTAGTCATGCAAAAAGGCGCCAACGTCAGCGAACCGGTTCCCGATGATCTTTATAAAATCGGAACTTTGGCATCGGTCGAGCGCATGCTTAAAACAGACGGAGAGATTAATGCCTTAATCAAAGGGATCGTCAGAGTCGAAATCGTGGAGTATCCCCAAACCGAACCTTTCCTTTTAGGAAAAGTCAAAACGCTTTTTGACGAGATTGAAATCGGTGATGAGATTACCGCTTTATCCAATCATTTATCAGCCGAACTTAAAAAAGCCGTTAATTTAGGCAAACAGGTTGATTTTCTGGTTTTTATGAATATTATGTCCGGTTTGGAACCGGCGGAATTAGCCAATCAAATCGCCGGTGTTTTGGAAATTAAACCCGCCGAAAAACAAACCTTACTTGAGATCAAAAACGTTAAAGAGAAATTAGCCATAATTGCCGATTATCTGGCTCATGAGGTTAAGATTTTAGAGATTGAGAAAAAAATAAGTAATAAGACCCAGGAAAAATTCGACAAATCAATAAGAGAAACCGTTTTACGGGAAAGATTAAAGACCATCGAAAAAGAATTGGGAGAAGAAGGAGAGAATAAAGAGATGAGGGAATTGAACGAAAAAATTAAAAAGGCGGGGATGCCAAAAGAAGTGCAGGAAAAAGCCGAAAAAGAACTTTCCCGTTTAGTCCAGATGGCTCCTTTTAACCCCGAAACTTCATATATCAGAGCTTATCTTGATTGGTTGGTCGAGTTGCCTTGGGTGACAGCTTCATCCAATAATGTTGATATTAAAATGGCGCAAAAAATCCTGGACGAGGACCATTTCGGTTTAAACAAAATCAAGGAAAGAATTATTGAATACCTGGCGGTCATGAAGCTTAAGAAAAACAACCAATTAACAGCGGCGAAAACGAAAGCCGTTTCGCCGACGATTCTTTGTTTTGCCGGGCCTCCGGGGGTGGGTAAAACCTCGATCGGTAAATCAATTGCCCGGGCTTTAAATCGCAAATTTGTCAAAATCTCCCTGGGAGGGATTAGGGATGAAGCCGAAATCAGAGGGCATCGTCGTACTTATGTCGGAGCGCTTCCGGGTCGCATTATCCAAGGGATCAAACAAGCCGGAACACATAATCCCGTTTTTATGCTTGATGAAATTGATAAAGTCGGAGCCGATTTTCGGGGTGACCCCTCTGCCGCGCTTTTAGAGGCTTTAGATCCGGAACAAAATCACGCCTTTTCCGATCATTATCTTGAAGTCCCCTTTGATTTATCCGACGTGTTCTTTATTACAACCTGTAACGTTTTGGATACGATCCCGCCGGCTCTCAAAGACCGTCTGGAGGTTATTCATTTCCCCGGTTATACCGAAGATGAAAAATTCCATATCGGCCGCGACTTTTTAGTGAAAAAACAAATCGAAGCCCACGCTTTAAAATCAAGTCAGGTGGAAATGAATGACACGACTCTCAAAACCATTATCCAGAGTTATACCCGCGAAGCCGGTGTTCGGAATTTGGAAAGAGAAATCGCCGCTATTTTCCGCAAGGTGGCTAAAAGGGTGGCCGAAGGGTATAAAAAGAAAATTAAAGTTTCAGCCAAAAACCTGGCTAAATTTTTGGGGCCAGCCAAATTTACGGCCTATTTGGCGGAGAAAAAAGACGAAATCGGCATGTCAACGGGTTTAGCCTGGACCGAAGCCGGCGGCGACATTCTTTTTATTGAAGTTGCCCTAATGCCCGGGAAAGGTAATTTAACCTTAACCGGTCAACTGGGTGATGTCATGAAAGAATCTTGTCAGGCGGCGCTGTCTTATATTCGTTCCAGAGCGGAAAAGCTTGGTCTGCCGGAACGTTTTTACCAAAAAATTGATGTTCATGTCCATGTTCCCGAAGGAGCCGTACCTAAAGACGGACCGTCGGCTGGCATCGCTATCGCTACGGCTTTAACTTCGGCCCTAACGAAGATTCCGGTCAAAAAAGAAGTCGGAATGACCGGTGAAATCACCTTACGGGGAAGAGTCTTGGAAATAGGCGGCATTAAGGAAAAAATTATCGCCGCTCATCGAGCCGGTTTAAAAATAATTATCATGCCCGAAAATAATAAAAAAGACCTTGAAGATATTCCGAAAAACGTTTTAAGGGATCTGAAATTTTTCTTCGTTACTCACATGGATGAGGTTTTGAAAATCGCCCTGAAGAAAAATCTTTAAGAAGTTTTTAATCACCCTGCATCCAGTCATAGACGAGTTTTGAGATTTGTCCAATTGTCTCCTTGGTAATCTTTTCGTCGGTAATGTCACTGGTAAAAACACCCAAAATATAGGCGTGTTTTTCGGGATTAATAATGCCGATATCGTGGATAAGACCGATTTCGTCTCCGGTTTTATGATAAATTTTAACCGTTTTTGGTAAAAGAAGGCCAAGTCTGTCTTCAAAATCCGATTCGTCCATAAAACCCAGCATCTCTAAAGTTAAGGCTTTATTGGTAACCTCGCCGCGATACATTTTGCTTAAAATCTTCGTCATGTCCGAAAGTGAGGTTTTGTTATTTTCCATATCGGTTTGTGTTAAGCCCCAACTGTCTATTAATTTCTGAATCTTCTCAAAATTGAGAATTTCTCTGCCCAAAATATAAGAGGCGGTGTTGTCTGATTGTTCCATCATCAATCGAGCCAGGGTTTTAACGGAATAGGTAGTTCCCGGCGGATCATATCTTAGACTGCCGGTTCCGTAATCCTGAATATCAGAAGCCTGCAGTGTCACCTGTTGATCAAGATTAATTTCGCCGGCATTGGCAAAATAATATAAACTGGCGAGGATCGGAATTTTATTGATGGAAGCGGCGGTAAAAATCGTCGTTTCGTTAATCCCAAAACCCTGATTATTCGTGAGATCATAAACATAGAGACTGTAACTGCCGTTGTTTTTTTCCAACAGTTTTTTAATTTCGGCAATTAAGATTTGCGGATCTCTTTGTTTGGGGGTGATAAAAGAAAAAAAATTATCCGAAAGTGGGGAAGTGATTGCCTGGTTTTTTCCAGAGAAGAAATTCTTTTTGGCAAAGCCCAAAATTAGAAGGATGAGAAAACCTAAAAAAATCCACTTCAGAAAATGAACTTGTTGACGATTTTCGTCCCCGAGAGCATAGTCCTGCATGAGGTTAAGTCTAGCAGATTAAGCAAGATTTTTGAAGGTTTTTGGTAGCGCATAGGGGAATCGAACCCCTGTTTCGTGGTTGAGAACCACGTGTCCTGACCGCTGGACGAATGCGCCTTAAAACGTATTTTACTCTAAATTCCCTCTCTTGACAAGAGAGGCTAATTAAGCTATAATCTTACTCTGTCTTACATAGAAATCCCCACCGGTTTTTATAGGGGATTCTTTTTTTGAAAAGGAATATTTTATGTTAAACCAAACGCCGCCAAACGGCGGGCAAGTTCTTCTAACCCGTGAAGGATTGGAAGATCTTAAAAAAGAATATGATGAGCTGCTGACGATCAAACGTCCTGTCGCCGTGACGCGGATGGCGCAGGCGCGCGATTTAGGTGATTTGGCTGAAAACAGCGAATATACGGCGGCCAGAGAAGATCTGGCTTTTATTGATGGTCGAATTGCCGAACTTGAAGAAATCTTACATGGGGCTAAAATCATTACCACCTCGAAGAAAAATTGCCATAAGGTTGACGTTGGTTGTAAAGTCACGCTTCATCTTAACGGCAAAAAGGAAGTTTTTACGATTGTCGGTGAATGGGAAGCTGACCCGACGGCAAAAAAGATTTCCCATGCTTCACCTTTGGGTCAGGCCCTACTAGGTAAAAAAGTCGGGGAAAAAGCCGAAGTCGAAGCGCCGGCGGGTAAAATTACCTATACAATTCTATCAATAGAATAATCTTCTTGAGCACGCTTTCTAATTGTGCTAAACTTCCTTTATGGCAACCCCTCTGGATGAATTGAAAAAAGTTCGTTTGGAAAAACTGGAAAAAATAAAAAAATTAGGAATTAATCCTTACCCAGCACGTTTAACGCGGGATCACGTAGTTGCTGAAGCTCTAAAAAAAGAAGGAAAAAATGTTTCCATCGCCGGTCGAATTATGGCCATTCGTGGTCATGGTGGTATCCAATTTTTTGATCTCCGTGACGAATCTGGCAAAATCCAATTGGTTTTTAAATCAGATAAACTCACTGCTGACAACCAACAACTCATAACCTTATTAGATATTGGTGATTTTATCGCCGTTTCTGGAAAAATTGAAAAAACAACTGCGGGTGAAATTTCCGTTTGGGTTGACTCTTTGCAAATTTTGACTAAATCAATCCGTCCGCTTCCATCCCAATGGCACGGCTTAAAAGATGAAGAAGAAAGAAGCCGTAAAAGATATTTGGACCTTATTTTTAATTCAGAAGTTAAAAAGACTTTCGAAACGCGAACCAAAATTATCAATGCGGTTAGGGAATTCTTAAACGAGAAAGGTTTTTTTGAAGTGGAAACGCCCACCTTGCAGGATATTTACGGTGGTGCTTCCGCCAGACCTTTTAAAACTCATCACAACGCTCTAGACTGCGATTTTTATTTAAAAATATCTGACGAGCTTTATTTAAAAAGATTAATCGTTGGCGGTTTTGAAAAAGTTTATGAAATTGATAAAGACTTTCGCAACGAAGGCATGGACCGATCTCATAATCCTGAATTTACCATGATGGAATGTTATCAAGCATATGCTGATTATCAGGATATCATGAAACTAACCGAAGAAATGTACGCGTTTATAGCCGAAAAAATATTGGGGACGTCGAAAATTAAATTTGGAGAACATGAAATTGACTTGAAACCGCCGTGGACGAGAATGACAATGAAAGAAGGATTATTAAAATACGCCAAAATCGACATCGGTAAATTAAAAGACGAAGAAATTAAAAAATTATTAAAAGAAAATCATTTAAAAGCGGAAGAAAACCCTTCCTTAAGCGGAGTTGCGGCCGGATTTAACCGAGGGGTGGCGACGGCAACTTTATTCGAGTTAGTAGAGCCGTTTTTAATTCAACCGACTTTTGTGACCGATTTGCCGAAAGAAACAACCGCCCTGTGCAAGCAAAAAGAAGACGATCCGTCTTTAATTGAAAGGTTTGAACCCTATATTGCCGGTTTTGAAATAGGCAATGCTTATAGCGAATTAAATGATCCGCAAGTTCAAAAAACTTTTTTTGAAGAACAGGTAAAAGCGGCAAAATCCGGTGATGAAGAGGCTCATCCGATGGACGAACAGTATCTTGAAGCCATGGAATACGGCATGCCGCCAACCGGAGGATTGGGATTGGGTATTGACCGAATGGTTATGCTTCTAACAAATACTCAAAATATTCGTGACGTTATTTTATTTCCGACTCTACGACCAGAAAAATCCAAATGATTACCAGAGAACAGGCGCTTCTTTTTCTCAACGAAAAAATTACCAACGAGAATATTTTCAAACACATGTTGGCAACGGAAGCCTTAATGCGGGCTGTCGCCCGTGAATTAGAAAAAAGAAAAAAGGAATTAGGAATTAGTGAGGAGGAGTGGGCGATGGTGGGACTTTTACATGACGGTGATTATTGTGAAGAAGTATTGCCAGAAAAACAAGGAGTGCAGATAAGCCAATGGTTAAAAGAAAAAGGTTATGAGATTCCCGAAGCGATCGAGCACGCGATGGCCGCCCATAATTGGCATAATACAGGGATAGAACCAGAATCCAAAATGGATTGGGCGATTTTTTGCGGTGATTCTTTAACCGGATTAATTGTGGCCGCGACCTTAGTTTTGCCCAGCCGAAAATTAAAAGACCTAACCGTTGAAAACATTTTTAACCGTTTTAAAGAAAAAAGTTTTGCGAAAGGGACAAGACGCGAAGAAATTGCTCTTTGTGAAGAAAAATTAGGCATCCCCCTAACAGAATTTATGGAAATCGGTTTAAAAGCTATGCAGGAAATTGCCCCGGAATTAGGCTTATAAGAAATTAAGTGACGAGTGATGAAAAAATTATTAATCGCGACCACGAATCCGGGAAAGCTTAACGAAATAAAATCTTTTTTAAAAGATTTACCCTTAGAACTGGTTAGCCTTACGGATTTAGGCATCAGCCAAAAAGCGACCGAAGACGGAGTTTCTTTTGAAGAAAACAGTTTAAAAAAGGCCAGTTTCTACGCTCAGATTTCTCATCTGCCGACCATTGCCGATGACGGCGGTTTGGAAATTGATTACTTAAAGGGGGAACCCGGGGTTAAATCAAGGCGCTGGATCAACGGTCTTGAAGCCAGTGATGAAGAACTTATCAATTTTACTTTAAAAAAATTAAAAGGTCTTCCCTTAAAAAACCGGAAAGCCCAATTGCGGGCGGTTTTAGCCCTTGTTTTGCCCGATGGGGAAAAATATTTAAGTGAAGGTAAAATCCGGGGCATTATTGCCGTCAAGCCTTATAACGAAAAAAGAACCGCCGGTTTTCCTTTCCGCTCGCTTTTGTATTTACCCGGACTTAAAAAATTTTACAACGAAGACGATCTGACCGAAGAAGAAAATTTAAAATATAATCACCGGGGAAAGGCCCTCGTAAAGCTGAAAAAAATCATTAAAAAACTTCTGATTTAATTTTGGCTTTTTTGCTTAGTGTTGGATACCGGAAGTCATTTTATTTTACGGCTATTGACTATATTACTTTAAAGCAATATAGTGAAGCTATGACACCCGTTTCTAAGCGACTTTTAAATAGACAAATAAGGTACGATCTTATTAATGAATTTTGGTTTGCTCTGGGGAAATTAAACAGGAAAGAAACGGAAATATTTTTAAGAGATATTCTCTCACCTACGGAGATAATCATTCTCTCCAAAAGGATAGACATTCTCAAACAGCTTAGAGAAAAACATAACTATGGGGATATTAGAGATAACATTAAGGTAACTGATGCCACGATTGCCAAAATGAGCGAGAAACTACAAAAAGCTAACGAAGTTTTTATAAAGATATTAGATTTTTTGATTAGGGATGAAAAAAGACGGTGGGAAGAAGTTATTGAAAGTCGTAAACCCAAGGGCCACGGAAAATTAATTTTTGGCCGTTAAGGAAATAACTATATTACCTTAAAGCATTATAGTGGAGTGACTTAATAAAAGACACAGGTGTTTTTTCAGGGAATTTTATGGACATGCAATGGATATTTTATGGATTATGATATTCTAATAAAAGAAGAAAGATGTTAGACATAAATTTTATAAGACAAAATCCGGACCAGGTCAAAAAAGGTTTAAAGGCTAAACAGCTGGAAAGTCAGCTTGTTGATCAGGTTCTGGATTTGGATGAGAAAAGACGAAAATTCTTAAAAGAGATTGAGATCCTAAGAGCCGAAAGAAATAAAATCGCCCTGATGGGAAAAGTTTCTCAGGAGGGAAAAGCTCTAAAACTAAAACTCCAAAAATTAGAGCCGGATTTAAAAAAAGTGGAAGAATCTTTGTCTGATTTGCTGAGGCAAATTCCCAATCTTCCGGCTGCGGACGTTAAGACAGGCAAAGACGAGAGTGAAAATGAAATTATCAAAAAATGGGGAGAACCGACTAAATTCCTTTTTGAGCCGAAGGATCACTTAGTTATCGGTGAAGCCTTAGGAATAATTGATATTGAAAGAGCAGCTAAAGTTTCAGGAACACGTTTTTATTATTTAAAAGGAGCAGGCGTTGTTTTAGAAATGGCTCTTATACAGTTGGCGTTGAAGACCCTAACCAAAGAGGGTTTTATTCCCGTTATTCCCCCGGTTTTAATTAAAAAACAGGCAATGGCCGGTATGGGTTATTTGGAACATGGCGGAGAAGAAGATATGTATGTTTTAGAAAAAGATGGTTTGGTTTTGGTTGGCACTTCCGAACAATCAATCGGACCAATGCACATGGACGAGGTTTTAGACGGAAAAAAATTACCGTTAAGGTATGTGGGATTTTCAACCTGTTTCAGGCGAGAAGCCGGTGCTTACGGTAAAGACACACGGGGAATTTTGCGTGTTCATCAATTTGATAAAGTGGAAATGTTTAGTTTCACCAAACCGGAAGAATCGGACAAAGAACATGAATTTTTGCTTTCTTTGGAAGAAAAATTATTCCAGAGCCTTGGAATTCCCTACCAGGTTTTAAAAATGTGTTCCGGTGATTTAGGGGCGCCGGCGGCCAGAAAATATGATCTTGAGGGTTGGATGCCGGGACAAGGGAAATATCGAGAAGTCACCTCAACTTCCACCTGCACCGATTATCAATCCCGAAGACTTAATATCAAATATCAGGAGACTAATGACCAAAAACCAGCGACCAATTACGTCCATATTTTAAACGGGACGGCTTTTGCCATCGGCCGAACCATCATCGCAATTTTGGAAAATAATCAGCAGGAAGACGGTTCCGTTTTAATTCCCGAGGTCTTACGTGATTATACCGGTTTTGAAAAAATTTCTCCCCCAAACTCTCGTTAAAATTTCCTCACCCATAAACGGCGAAATTTCGGTGGTGGAACAATTCGGCCGCAGAAAAATTTTAATTGCCAATTTAACTCAGTCCGGGCCGATGGTGGAAAAAATCTGGGAACCGATTATTAAAAAAATCGCCAAAGACGAGAATAAAATTGCCGAGGTTTTAATTCTCGGGTTGGGCGGCGGTTCTTTGGTTAAGCTTGCCAATAATTATTTTAAAAAAATAAAAATTACCGGTTTAGAAATTGATCCAATAATCATTGATTTGGGGAAAAAATATTTTTATCTTGACA
The DNA here is from genome assembly GCA_023473585.1 of Patescibacteria group bacterium. Classification (NCBI taxonomy): domain Bacteria; species Patescibacteria group bacterium. Next base: position 17,197 of record JAMCYU010000011.1, read on the forward strand.
GTTTTTCCAATTTAAAAATTAAAAATGAGAGTGCCGATTTATTTCTTAACAAAAACAAACTTAAATTTGATTTAATTTTCGTTGATTTATATCTAGGTGATAAAGTTCCAAAAAATTGCGAAAGCGAAATATTTTTAGAAAATCTTAAAAAAAGTTTAACAAATAACGGCATGATTGTTTTTAATCGTCTTTACTATAAAAATCACATTTTTGAAGCCAAAAAATTTCTTGACAAATTGCACAAAATATTTCATTATTTATCTTGTAGAAAGTATTTAACAAATTTTTTTATTTTGGTAAAAAAAGATTGAAAAATATTTTCTGCAAAGGTTTAATCCAAAGGAGGTGACTGCCCCATGGCCAAGAAAAAAAAGAAGAAGAAGTAATTGCAGTAGATTTTTCTTGCTGCAAGAAACGTCTGACGTTTCAAGAAAAAAGATAACTGCCCAGCCCTGGACCAATTGGTTCAGGGTTTTGGTTTTTTAGTTAAATCGAAATTTAATTGCTCTTTGGTGTATAATAGCGATGAAAATATGGTATTAAGCAGAAGAGAACTTTTAATCTATACGGGAGCGATCATCGGCGGCGGCGCAGCTTCTTATTTCCTGGATCGTCAGCGCCGACTTGATCAATGTGTGCAAAAAAATCTCCGAGTCTTAAGTAAAATAGTTGGTGGCCGACCCACGACCGAATACGAACAGCACACGGTGCGGCAATCCTGTGAGCGGCAAATTAAATAATTTTCTTCTTTAACTTCAAGCTGGTTTTGTCCCTTAAAAAATGCTAAAATCTACTCACTCATGATTCCGTTTCTTGCCAAATTTTTAGATTCCAACGAAAGGGAATTAAAAAAACTTTTACCTTTGGTTGCCAAAATAAATTCTTTGGCCGAAAAAACACAAAAACTTTCCGACGAAAAACTTCTAAGTTTAGGGGCAGAATTTAAAATCAGAGTCAGCGGGGGTGAAAGTCTGGACGACCTCTTGCCGGAAGTTTACGCCACCGTCAGGGAGGCAGCCTACCGAACCATCAACGAGAGACCCTTTGACGTTCAACTCATGGCGGCGGTTACTTTTCATCAAGGGAGAGTAGCCGAACAAAAAACCGGAGAAGGAAAAACCCTTTCGGCTTCACCGGCTTTATACTTAAATTCTTTAACCGGCCGGGGTGTTCATCTGGTAACCGTTAACGATTATTTGGCGCGGCGTGATTGCGGTTGGATGGGGCCGATTTTCCATGCCTTAGGGGCAACCTGCGCGGCCATGATTCACGATCAGTCTTTTCTTTATGATCCGACGTTTGATGATCCGACAGCCCAGGATTGGCGTCTAAAACATTTACGCCCGATTACAAGAAAAGAAGCTTATTTGGCCGATATCACTTACGGGATCAATTCCGAATTCGGTTTTGATTACCTAAGGGACAATATGGTGACGGAGATTAAAGAGGTTACCCAGCGTGATTTGAATTTTGCCATTGTTGATGAGGTTGATTCTGTTTTAATCGATGAAGCCAGAACCCCGCATATTATTTCCGCTCCGCAAGAAGAAGCGACCCAAAAATATTACGATTACGCCAGATTAATTGAAAGACTTCAGCCGGTTATGGATTTTACCATTGACGAGAAAATGCGAACCGCCGCTTTGACCGAACATGGCATTGCCAAAATCGAAAAAATGCTGGGAGTGCCTAATCTTTACGAAAAAGATTTTGCGACGGTTCATCATCTGGAGGCGGCTTTAAAAGCGAAAAGTTTATTTCATCGCGATAAGGATTATGTCGTTAAGGATAATGAAGTTGTCATTGTTGATGAATTTACCGGCAGGCTTTTGATGGGCCGGCGCTATTCCGAAGGTTTGCATCAGGCGATTGAAGCCAAAGAAGGCGTTTCGATTCAACGGGAATCAAGAACGCTGGCGACGATTTCTTTACAGAACTATTTTCGGATGTACCAAAAACTGGCCGGCATGACCGGAACCGCGGCCACGGAATCGGAAGAATTCCATAAAATTTATAAACTTGACGTTTTGATCATTCCCACCAATAAGGAGATGATCAGAATTGATCATGCGGATATGGTTTACAAAACGATGAGGGCCAAATATGCGGCTGTTGCTCGTGACGTGGCGGCCTGTTATCAAAAGGGGCAGCCGGTTTTGGTCGGAACGACTTCAATTGAAAATAACGAAATTGTTTCCGATCTTTTGACTCATCAGGGGATTCCGCATCAGGTTTTAAACGCCAAACAGCATGAAAAAGAAGCCTCAATTATTGCTCAAGCCGGTAAAATAAAATCAGTCACTGTCGCGACGAACATGGCCGGCCGGGGTGTTGACGTGATTTTGGGTGGCACGCCCCCGGACAAATATACCGTGACCGACAAAAAACAGTTTGATGAGGAACATAAACTTTGGCAAAAAGCTCACGAAGAAGTGGCTAGGCTTGGCGGTTTGCATGTGATCGGGACCGAACGGCACGAATCAAGAAGAATTGACAATCAACTGCGAGGTCGGTCGGGAAGACAGGGCGACCCTGGCTCTTCACGCTTTTTTGTCTCCCTGGAAGATGAAATTATGCGGCTTTTCGGCGGCGAGCAGATTGCCAAACTTATGGATACTTTTAAAATGCCCGAAGACGTGCCTTTGGAGCATCCGATGGTTTCCCGGGCGATCGAACAAGCGCAGGTTAAGGTCGAAGGTTTTAATTTCGACGCCCGAAAACATTTGGTTGACTATGATGATGTTTTAAACAAACAAAGAGAAATTATTTATAAACGCCGGAAAAAACTTTTGTCAGGAGAAGCTTTAAAAGAAGAAATTTTAGAAAAAGTCAGTCAGGATATCACCAATTTTACCTTAATGTACTTTCCTGAAGGTTACACCCAGCCGGAATTGGAAAAAATCGTTCAGGAGTTTGTGAGTATTATCCCCTTTGATGAAAATTCGCAAAAACAACTTATGATTCAAGTTAGTCAACTTAAAACCAGTCAGGAAATTACCGAATTTTTGGTAAAAATCGCCCGCGATCTTTACGAACAAAAAGAAAAACAGGTAACGCCAGAGGTCGCGCGGCAAATTGAAAGATGGGTGGCGCTTTCTATCATTGATAATCTTTGGATGGATCATTTGGACGCGATTGATGATTTACGGGAAGGCATCGGTCTTCGCGGTTATGGGCAAAGAGATCCTTTAATTGAATATAAAAACGAAGCCTACACGATGTTTGAAAGATTATTATCAACGATTGATTACGAAATCGTCCACCGGATTTTTAAAATCCAGGTTACCTCCCAGCCACAAGTCTCGCCGCAAAGAATAATGACGACATCTTCGGCCGGAGAAGTCAGTCAGGGAAGTCCAAAACCGATAAGTAAGCAAAAAATAGGGAGAAACGATCCCTGCTGGTGCGGCAGCGGCAAGAAGTGGAAAAAGTGCCATTATCCTCAATTAGGTTGATATGACAACAAAGAAAGTCGTGATTACCAAAAACGGCCCTTATCTGGTCTCGGGCAATTTACCCTTAGCCAAAGAGATTGCCACGACTGGAAAAGAACCAGAACCGGAAAAATGGGTTAAGGGGAAAAAATATCCACAAAAAAAATTTTACGTTCTTTGCCGTTGCGGCCAGTCTCAAAATAAACCCTTTTGTGACGGTTCAAACCTTGAAGCTCATTTTAATGACGGGGATGAAAGCTTAAAATAATCTGTGATATAATTAATTTTTATGTCAAACGGGAAAAAATATTTAGTAGGTTTGATTTTTATTCTGATTGTTTTGGTCTCCTATTTGGTTATCGGGAGAAATGATGACGAAAAAAAACCGGCGTCAAATCAAGAAGCAACAACGTTACCCACGAATAGCACTAATTTAAAAGAGGAAAAGAAAATGGAGTCTTTAGTCATCGAAGATCTTAAGGTCGGTGACGGTTTGGAGGCAACTAATGGTAAAAAAGTCACGGTTCATTATGCGGGAACTTTGACCGACGGGGAAAAATTTGACAGCTCTTATGACCGAGGGACTCCTTTTGCTTTTAATTTAGGCCAAGGCGAAGTGATTAAGGGTTGGGACGTGGGCGTTTTGGGGATGAAAGTCGGCGGGAAAAGAAAATTGAAAATTGCCCCGAATTTAGGTTACGGCGAACGAGGCGCCGGCGGGGTGATTCCTCCGAATGCGACTTTAATTTTTGAAGTCGAACTTCTTAAAGTCGAGTAAAAAACTGGCAAGATAACCTAAAAAATGGTATAATAAGTTACTTCCATGGGAGATTTCCAAAGGTTAAATTCTGCGGAAAAACCGCAGAATTTTTATTTATGATACCTAATTTAAGAAATGTTGCCATTATCGCTCACGTTGATCACGGCAAGACGACTTTGGTCGATGCTTTACTTCGCCAGTCCAAAACCGAACTTAATAAAGACGTGGCGGAAAAGACCTGTATTTTGGACAGTAATGATTTGGAAAGGGAAAGAGGGATCACGATTTTTTCCAAAAACGCCTCCGTTGTCTGGAAAGGCACCAAAATCAATATTATCGACACGCCCGGCCATGTGGATTTTGGCGGCGAGGTTGAGCGGGTTTTAAGAATGGCTGACGGTTGTCTTCTTTTAATTGACGCCAAAGAAGGGCCGATGCCGCAAACCCGTTTTGTTCTAAAAAAAGCCCTGGATTTAAAACTGAAAATTATCGTGGTTATCAATAAAATCGACAAAACGGATGCCAGAATTAATGAGGTTTTAAATAAAACCTTTGATTTGTTTATTGATCTTGACGCTAGCGAGGAAACCTGTAATTTCCCGATTATTTACTGTTCCGCCAAATTAGGCAAGGCCGGACTGGAGCCGGATTTAAAGGCAATGACGGACATTTCGCCTCTTTTTGAAACGATTGTTAAAAATATCCCTGAACCTAAGGGCAATCCGCAAAAACCCCTGCAGATGTTGGTCACGACTTTTACCGGTGATAATTATAAGGGAAGAATTGCCACGGGCCGCATTTATAACGGTATTATGAAAACGGGACAGCAGTTTACTCATATTAACCGTCTGGGAGAAAAGAAAAATTGTTTTTTGTCTTCGGTTATGACTTTTGAGGGTTTAAATAAAGTTGAGGTCAAAGAAGTTTCGGCCGGAGAAATTGTCGCCATTGCCGGGATTCCGGATATTACCATCGGGGAAACCATCGCTGACGTTAATGAGCCCCAAGCCTTACCCCTTTTATCAATTGAAGAACCGACCGTGATCATGAATTTTCATGTTAATACGTCACCCTTGGCTGGAAAAGAAGGGACGTTTAGTACTTCCCGTCAAATCAGGGAAAGACTTTATAAAGAATTGGAAACCGATGTGGCTTTAAGGGTTGAAGACGATACCGGCGGTGGCTGGAAAGTTTCCGGGAGAGGTGAACTGCATTTGGCGATCATGATTGAAAGACTGCGCCGCGAAGGTTATGAATTTGAGGTCGGCCGGCCGCAGGTGATCACGAAAATCATTGACGGGCAAAAACTGGTTCCATATGAAAGAGTTTATATCGAAGTGCCTAAGGATTATAGCGGCATTGTTATCCAAAAATTAGGCAGCCGCTTTGGCGAGATGCAGAAAATGGAAACGATTGACGATATCGTTTATCTGGAATTTGTGATTCCGACCCGGGGTCTTTTCGGTTTCCGGAGTCAGTTTTTAACCGATACGAAAGGCCTAGGCATTATCAACACCGACTTTTATGAATTTGCCAAGGATAAAGGTAATTGGTCGGAAAGGGAAAAAGGTTCGTTGGTCGCGACCGATACCGGAATGACGGCTCTTTACGGCTTGACGAATGTTCAGGATCGCGGCGAACTTTTTGTCGGCCCGGCCGTTTTTGTTTATGAGGGGCAGGTGGTTGGGCAAAACGCCAGGGGCAATGATATCCATGTTAATGTTTGCAAGGAAAAAAGAGCGACAAATCAACGTTCCAAAGGACAAGGCGTTTCGGAACATTTCGACACGCCCAGAACCATGGATTTAGAAGATGCTTTAGATTATATTGCCGATGACGAACTGGTTGAGGTCACGCCGAAAAATGTCCGGATCAGGAAAAAAATTCTTAACGAAACCGAAGAAAAAAGAAGACTTCGGGGTATCGTTTAAAATTAACTTAGTCCAAAACAAGATGAATTCTTCTGGCCAAAATTAAGCCGGTTTCGTTTAAATCGCCGACCGCGGCCATTCTTAAACCCACCTTTAGATCGGCCATCGTTTTGGTCTCTATCCCTTTAATTTTAATCAAAGTTTTGTCGTTGACGACAACCGAATATTGCGTTCTTTGTGGATAGATAGGGTGGCTGACGGTAATCGTGTTCTCGGAAATTGCGGTAATCACGCCGTAAACCGCCATGCGTTTGACGCCAGTAATCTTATTTTTAGAAGCCAAAGTAAAAGTCACGGTTTTTTCTTCACCCCAATCGTTAAAAGCCGTGACCGTCAGACGGCTGGAATCTTTTCCCAAAGTCAGTTTGCCTTCAAATTGGCCGCTTACGTCGCTTTGCGCCGAGCCCTGATTAGTTTCCGTATAAAAAACAACGGCTGAAGAAGGCAAGGTTTTTCCCTTGACGGTTATTTGATCGCCCGAAACAATTGTTTTTTCGGTCGGGCTTTCTAAAGATAAAAAGAGGGGGGTTTTTATGTTTTCAGGAAGAAGCGATTTTTCCAACGGTGTTTTAATGATAAGGTAAAAACTGACGCCGGCAAGAACGATTAATAAGAAATTCGCGATTAAAAAAAACCAAAATTTTTTGGTTGAAGTTTTTTCCTGATTTTCCATAACCCCATCTTAATAGACCAGAAATCTCCCTGTCAAGGTTTGCTCTAAAGGGAGAGAAGAAGTAAAATTAGACTAATGGTAAAGAAAAAGATTTTTTCAAAAACAATCATTTACGCTTTTATTGACGCTTCAAATTTGTTTTATGGCGGAGAAAAGAGCTTGGGGTGGTAAATCGATTACCGGAAACTCGCCTTGTATATTAAGGAAAAGTATCAGGTTGGAAAAATTTATTATTACGGTGGTATCGAAATTAACGACTTTCCTTATTCTGTCCTTGACAAAAAACCAATTAATTTAGATAAGCTTATATCTCATCTGGGAATAAGAATGAAGCGGAAAGAGATGTCTGAGGGTTCAATCTTGGTTTTAGAGAAACATATTAAAAGAATCAAATTCTATCGTAAACTTAGTCAGTTCGGTTACATCCTTAAACTGAAGCCGGTTAAAATATTCCGTGACGAGGACGGAAACACCACTAAAAAAGCCAATTGTGATGTCGACATGACTTTCGACTTAATGAGATTAAAAGACGAATATAGAGGAGTTCTTGTTTTATCTGGAGATGGGGACTTCGCGGTCGTTTTGAAGTATTTAAAAGAAACCGGCAAAAAAGTTACGATTCTCGCTCGATCGGAAAGAACGGCTAGGGAAATCAAACAAATGGTTGGAGAAGATTTTAGGGACTTCAACAGGTTAAGAACTACCCTGGAATTCTTCGATAAAAAATAGAGCAGACATACGAAATATCTGCTCCATGTTTAGTATCTAAATACTACTATAATTTCCTTCTTTTGTCAAGGTTTGCTCGTTCCTTCTTGACAACTGACTAAATAGTCAGTATGATGTAAATATGTCTGGGTTATCCATTTTGACTAAACGCCAAAAAGAAGTTTTAAAAGCAATTTATAATTCCCTTAAGGACTCAGGTTACCCTCCGACTCTAGCCGATCTCCGCGATAAATTAGATGTTTCTTCAAATCAGGCGGTTTTGGACTTCTTAAAAATTCTTGAAGAAAAAGGCCTTATCAAAAAAGAAGAAGGCGCAGCTCGAGGATTAAAAATCCTAAAAGAAGGTTTTAACGCTCTTAACGTTCAGCCGATTATTCCTTATGTCGGAATTAGTGCGGCTGGTCCTTACACTCAAGCTTTTGAAGATATTCGATGGCAATCACATGGTCAAGTTGAGTTAACCAAAGATTTTTTAGTCAAGGTTAAAGGCGACTCAATGGTTGGAGCTGGTATTAATGATGGAGATATTATTTTGGTTCGTGAATCAAACGAATTTAAAAACGGTGATATTGTTTTAGCCAGAGATAACGATGGGACGACAATTAAACGATTAATACATAATCGTGGTAAAATTTACCTGAAACCAGAAAATTCAAAATATTCCAATGTTCCTATTTATCCAGATACGCGCTTAGTCGGTAAAGTAATAAAGATTATTTCACAATGAATAATTTACAAGACATTAATGGCAACAAAATGGATTTTTTAACTTTGAAACAAGCAAGTCTTTGGGCGAGTGAATATTTAAAAAAGAATGTCACCGTTTCTAATATTTCGTATCTAATTCAGTATGGAAAAGTTAAAAAAATTGGTGATAATGGCAGTACCGTCATTGATAAGAATGAACTTATAAAATATTACGCTTCTCTTTATAAAAAGAGAGAAACCGACTGGAAAGATAAATTGGGAGATGATTTAAATTGCCATTTATCTTTTAGTAATCTTAGGGAAACGGAGACCACAAAACATGTTCATAGATTGCACCCTTATAAGGGTAAATTTATTCCCCAACTAGTTGAATATTTTCTTGATGGGCATACTGATGATTTTAAGGAAAATATTTACTTTCATAAAGGCGATATTGTTTTAGATCCTTTTTGCGGTAGCGGGACAACCTTAGTACAAGCTAATGAAATCGGTCTTCACTCTCTAGGGATTGACGTTTCCGCGTTTAATGCCTTCATCAGTAATAGTAAGGTTGGTAAATATAATCTTAATGATTTGAGCCTAACGATAAAAAAAATAACGCAACAGTTAAAAGAATATATTGATAAATTTGAAAACAATATAATCAATTTTGACAAAGAATTGACTAGCGAACTAAATAAATTTAATAACACCTATTTTTCTGTTCCTGACTATAAATATAAGATAAATCGAAAAGAAATTAACGAACTGGAATATGGAAATAAATACGCTAATGATTTTTTGAAGATTTATAACCAGCTAGTCAGGAAATATCACATAGTTTTAACTCAGGATAAAAACGAGAACTTTCTTGACAAATGGTATTTAAGAAATATAAGAGAAGAAGCCGATTTTGTTTTTAATTTTATAAAGCAAGTTAAGAATCTTTCTGAGAAAAGGATCTTGGGTCTTATTTTGAGTCGTACTATTCGTTCCTGTCGTGCTACAACTCATTCCGATTTAGCAACTCTTAAGTCGCCAATAATCTCTACTTATTATTGTCACAAACACGGAAAAATATGTAAACCACTTTTTAGTCTTTTTTCGTGGTGGCAAAGATATTGTTTGGACACCTTAGAAAGATTGGCCATTTTTGATAAGCTACGCACGAATACTTTTCAGTATTGCTTAACGGGTGATTCGAGAACAATTGATATTGACAAAGAACTCCAGAAAAGAAACCTATCCTTTGCCAATTTAGTAAAAAGGCAAAAAATCAAAGGAATTTTTTCTTCGCCTCCATATGTCGGTTTAATTGATTATCACGAACAACACGCTTACGCTTATGATTTATTTGGTTTTAAAAGAAATGACAATTTAGAAATAGGACCTCTTTTTAGCGGTCAAGGAGAGGATGCAAGAAAATCCTACGTCGAGGGGATTAGTAAAGTGTTAATCAACTGCCAAAAACATTTTGTTCCTAATTATGATATATTCTTAGTAGCCAATGATAAATTCAATCTTTATCCGACTATCGCCGAGAAAGCAGGAATGAAAATCGTTGAACAATTTAAACGGCCAGTTTTAAACAGAACAGAAAGAGACAAGGGGGCATATTCAGAAATTATTTTTCATCTAAAACAGAAATAAATATATGGCTTTATCCGAAGAACAAATTAGCAAGATTGAGAAGGTTTTAAAAGCAACCTTACGGAATAAGTTTCAAAATTATAAACCCGAACCAGCATCAATGCCTTTTCACACACGCCTACTTGGTAAAGATCGTCTTGCGCTATATTCTTTTATCCATTCCCTTAACACGAACTTCGGTACTAGTATTTTTGAACCCGTTGGTCTTGCTTTAGCACAAAAGAATTTTGAAAGGGCCTCTGCTCAAGCTATTGCAGGTGATCATATTAGCAGTGAGGCTCAAAAAGCAATTCAGAAAATTATCGACGGGCTTATTACTGCCGAGACAGTACCAGATAAAGAAAAAGAAATTGAAATAATCAGAAAGGTTTGCCAGCAAGGAACAATGATTAAAGTAAAACCGACGCGAATCGATTTGATGGTGAAATCAAAAGATGACGAGTATTTTCTTTTTGATATTAAGACTGCGAAACCCAATGCTGGTGGTTTCAAAGAATTCAAAAGAACACTCCTTGAGTGGGTTGCTATTTTTTTGGCCAATAATCCTAAAGCAAATATTAATACGAAGATAGCTATTCCCTACAATCCTTATGAACCACAGAAGTATAATCGTTGGACAATGCGCGGAATGCTCGACCTTGATAAAGAATTACTTGTTGCAGAGGAATTTTGGGATTTTCTTGGGGGCAGAAATACATATCAAGATTTATTAGATTGTTTCGAAAGAGTGGGGATAGAGCTTAGAGATGAAATCGATAAAAGTTTCAGTCGTTTTGAAAAAATATAGATACTTTTCCTGACCCTTCTTAATTATATTTGCCGACCTTATGATGCCCGCAAAAAAATCAAAAGAACTTCTCGAAGAAGCAAAAAGAAAAGTGGAGAAAATGATAGAGAGGGGAGGTGAAATAAATGAGTCCTACGCAATTTCATGAGATGATGGGCGTTTTAAGAGAAATCCAACGACTATTAGGTGCTTTGGTTGGTTTCAAAGAACAAGAATTGGAAAAGGAACGAAATTAAAGCCCATAAGCGAAAAAGACACTTGAAAATTTCGTAAATTTTTGATAAAATATTTAGGATTAAGTGATTGTGGCACGAAAGTAGTCGAAGACAGTTAAGTTTTCCCATAGTAATACAATACTTCGGATTAGCAACAGATCGCAGACTCTTCGAATAGCCCAATTCAAACCAACTTTTAAGCCTTTTCTACCTAATTTTTAAAAAAAGGAGGTGATTTTAAATGTTTAAATGTCAATTTTGCGGACACGAAGGCATAATTTCAGATTTTGAAATCGACCATTCAATTCCCAGAAGCAGGTTAAATGGATACATTCCAAATAATCTTAAATGGGTTTGTTCTGGCTGCAATCGGCAAAAAAGCAACAAAACGGATTATGAATATATCCTCTGGCGAGCATTAAATCCTTTTTATGCAAATTTCGGCCCAATTAAAAAATAATAAAACGAAATATAGCCTCATAAATTACTTAACTTGACAAAAAATAGTTTTAGAGAGTAAGGTTATCTTCTCTCTAGAGAAAGGTGTAAAAGATGATAACTGAGGATGAAATCAACCAAAAAGCAGTGGAGGATGAAATCAACCCTTCTAATATTGAAAAGGATTACGTTTTCGGTTGGTTGTTAAACGCTTTATATTCACACTCATCTTTAAGCAATCTACTCATTTTAAAAGGTGGCAATGGATTAAGAAAAGCGTATCTTCCTAACACTCGTTTTTCTAAAGATTTAGATTTTTCTTCTACAGAGCAAATTGACATAACATTTCTTCATGATGAGCTAAATAAAATATGTACAGTCATTAACGAACAAACAGGTATTAAATTTGAGTTAGACAGAACGCTTGTTAGGCCAAAGAATATTCCAATCCCAAACAGCGATGTTTTAGAAGCTAGGCTATATTTTAAAGGATTTTACGGCGAAGAAACGATTTCTTTAAAAACACAACTAGACATAACACAATTCGATAAAATTTTCCTACCGATTCAATCTCGAGATTTAATTCATCCATACTCAGATAAGAATCTGTGTACTGTAAACGTTAGATGTCAAAAAGCAGAAGAAATTCTTGCTTCAAAATTAAATAGTTTACTGCAAAGGCAAAAAGTCGCAGATCTCTTTGATTTACTGTATTCAGTGTTATTTTCAAAAGATTTTCCTGTAAACAAATCGGAGATCATTAGTACGTTTCTAAAGAAATACATTTACGAGTCGACCCCAAACCAGGCTAAACAACAGCTCTTAGAGGTTCAACTTGAATCATATAGACCCCTTTGGAACACATTGATAGCCCCTTTAGCAAGCCTTTTCCAATTCGATGTAGTTATCGTAAACTTTAACCAACTGATTGATAGTCTTTTTGATCTCGTTTTGATTCCACAATCACCACGACCAGATTTTATTCTTTCTTATAATACACCCAGTTACTTTTCATCTGATATTAGAAATACTATTATTGAAGCGGGTAGATCACAAAAAATGGTGGAATTGTCATATGAAGGGTACGATAGGCTAGTAGAACCATATTCAATGAAATATTATATAAGAAAAGATGGTGTGGGTATGGAATACTTTTGGGGATATGATACGTCTGGTGGCAGATCAGGTGTGCGATCAATAAAAAGATTTATTTGTGATAAAATCCAATCTGTTCGATTCACTTCTCATAACTTCACACCTCGTTTTGTAGTAGAATTCTAAATAAGCAACTTCGAGGCTGAATAAGAACCTACCTTAAAACAGAACCTTTTTTATGACGAAATAGCTTCCACTTTAAGGATTTTACCTCGTTGTGTTAAACTACGAGTTAATGAAAAGATTCGGGAAACTGATTTTAAGTAGACAATATTCGGCAATATCTGGCAACATTTGGTAAGATATGGCAAGATTAGGTGATATGTTGTTACTACGACCATTTCACATCTCGCCAATTTGTTTTTTTGATTTTTCTGGCAGCAGGATTTTATTGCGAAAGAATTTCCCTGTAAAATAGTTCTGTCGAGAGGTTGAACCCCATTACATTACTTCTGACAATCTAATTTTGCCGACATTAAATTATCTTCTTTCGTGGGTTCTTCGATGAGACTATTTTCACCGTAAGCGATTTCTACCCTAATATTCCTTCCGCATGTTATTTTATCAATGGTAAAATCATAATCTGTTGTCTGGCCGGGCTCAAGATAGACAAGTATCAGAGACCACTCATAGACAGATCCTCCTTCATCAAGAAATCTAAGAACTTTCATCGGTCCGCCATTGTGGTTAATAATATCAGGAAAGCCGTAGGCGGCCCCAAATCCTTCATTGACAACCGTGGCAATGACCTTTACTTCCTCTCCGTTGCCAAAAACTGAAGGTTCAAACCTTAACCCGGTCACGACGAGATTAGGTAATTTAGAAAATTCCGCAACGATATCAACCATCTCTTTTCCCAAAAAAGCATACCAGGGCTTGTCGGTAACCGAAGCTTTCCCATCCTGATCGGCGACGGTAACTTTACTGTTAATCTCAAGAGGAATAAAACCCAAAAGCTTTATGGGCTGTTTAACGGTTAACCAATAAACGGCTTTTCCGTTTAAAACATCGAGAGTAAAATCTCCAGTTGGCTTAATGTTATTCTTAAAGAATATCGAGTTAAGTCTTCGGTAAATAACGGTGGGAAGAGATTTTAATTCAAGTTCCTTTCCCTCGCTAAAAAGCAAGGTTTTGTTCCCGGAAATCTTAAACTCTGGTTTAATCAGAAAATTTATGGTCCCCGAACTTCCGGAAAGCTTTTGGGGAATTTCCACCAAAGCACCTTCGGGGTTAAAAATAATATTTGATTTTACCGTCTCGAGGGAAGAAAAAGCCGGCCAAGTCAATGTTGAGGTTTTTTCCGTCTTTTTAATTTCGAGGGAGTCAAAAACAAAAATCGGAGGTTCGGGTTGGGGATTTAGCATCCTTTCCTGTCTGATTTTACTGGTGTCGATCTCAAGATTCTTCTCGTTAACCGTTGTGTTTAGCTTTCTTACGGCAGCGGGAAAAGGGGTTGGAGTTGGGGTCACAATACTCGTCTCAATTTGTCTTACGGGAATAAGGGTTGGCGTTGGCGTTGGAACGACCCTGATAGAATTAGTAACAATCGCTTCTGCCGAATTTAAGCTAAGGAAAAAGAAGATGGATAAAAGCGTTATTACGAATATCTTTTTCACAAAAACACCTTTCCAATACCAAGCATATTATAATTCAACCCAAGAGGAATTACAAATCAATCTCTAAAAAGCAAGCGGTGTTTTGCATTTTCTAAGCTTCTGTTTTAGACTTTAGTTAAACACGTGAGAAAAATTTTTGATTTACTATTACTTTTTTGCCTTTTCTTTTTTCTTTTTTGGCAAAAAGACAGACTTTTCTATAACTTCAATTATTTATTAGCCAGCCCCTGCGACCAACCAATTACTTACCGGGTGGGAGAAGTGGATTCCGGTTATGGGTTAACCAAGGAGAAATTTTTAGGCCAAATCGACGAGGCAAATCAAATTTGGAGCAAGGTGGTAAATAAAAATCTCTTCAGCTTTGACCCGCAAGGCAAAATCGTCATTAATCTTATTTATAGTCAGCGCCAGTCCATGGCCGATAAACTCAATTCCTTGGAAAATAATCTTAAAACCGGCAAACAATCCCTAGATTCTTCCGTTGCCCAATATCAAAATCTTCAGGCCGATTTTTCTAAAAAATTACAAGCCTTCAACGCGGAGGTAGAGAATTGGAATAAACTTGGCGGAGCTCCGGAAGAAGTCTTTAACCGGCTTAAAACCCAGCAGGAAGAATTAAAGGCCGAAGCCGATAAGTTAAACCAAATGGCCAACCAACTCAATCTTTCGGCTCAAGAATATAATTTGGGAGTTAGCCAGTATCAGCAGTCGGCGCAAACTCTTAACAAGGCTTTAAGCGTTAATCCCGAAGCCGGAGTTTATAACGGTTCTCTTCCCCAAATCGATATTTATTTAACTTCCAGTCAAAAGGAGCTTATCCATACTCTGGCGCACGAAATGGGACACGCGTTAGGCTTGTCTCATCTTGACAATCAGCAAGCGATTATGTATGCGTATACCAACGAAGTGATTAAGCCCGATAACCAGGAGGCCTCCCAACTGCAGGCTTATTGTCACCAAAGGAACTTTGATCTGACTCTTTCTTACTTTAAAGGTTTGCTGTCTAAACAACTGGGGATTAATTAGGGGGTAAAAATTCTTCGCCGCCGGAATCTTCTTTTGGGGCATAATCTCCGGCTTTAAGCCATTGAACATAAGGGCACCCGGTTGCTTCTCTTTTTTCCTTATCCCAACCAGCGGTCGAACATTTTTTCATTTTCTTGCCGCTATTGGTCGTAAAAAGGACCAGTTTTTGCCCGCAAGTCGGACAATCTTCATCCAGAGCTTCGGTGGTGCCGTTTAGCCATTCGATATAATCGCAGCCTTCGGCCATGCGTGTTTCTTTATTCCAAACATTCGTCGAACATTTTTTCATTTTCTTGCCAAATCTTGTGACAACCAAAAGAAGCGGCGCACCGCATTTCGGGCACTTTTCCTCCAAAGTCTGCGGTTCAACCGTAAACCATTTGACGTAATCGCAGCCCTCATTTTTATGAGTTTCTTTATTCCAGCTGCCTTTTGAACAGCGTTGCAATTTTCGGCCGCTTGCCGTTTGGGTAACTTCGGCTAAAGGCGCTTTGCACTTTGGACATTTTTCTTCCATAGAAAATAATATAGCAGAATTTAGCAAAGATAGACAGGGGGATAATTCAACATGAGGGTACGATCACACAATAAGGTATACACTTTTGAACTCCGGAAACGATTGTAGTTTCTCCAACGGTGTTTTCCCATCCATGCCAAAACCCCAGTGTGGTCTTTCATTGTTGTAATGTTTAAGATAATT
>JAMCYU010000012.1 GCA_023473585.1 Patescibacteria group bacterium
GGGAGAACATATAAGTTATTAAATACACCTTCAACAATATCGATACACAAATCAATGTCGTCTTTGTGATGTTTCTTAATCTCGTGAGTAGCAAGATTTCCAATGTCTTTTATTAATCGCAATAACAATAGAAATAATTTTAAAATAAAAAAATTAAAAAAATGATTAGTTTGGGGATAATAACTCCTGACGAGGCAATGTTATTGCGATTAATAAAAGACATTGGAAATCTTGCTACTCACGAGATTAAGAAACATCACAAAGACGACATTGATTTGTGTATCGATATTGTTGAAGGTGTATTTAATAACTTATATGTTCTCCCAAAAGAAGCAGAATTTACAAGAGAAATAATAGAAGGCAAATGGAAGCGAGTTTAACAGGCAAAAAAGAAACCGCTTAATTCTTATTTGTTAGTTTTACACCTCGGAGTTGGAAGAGCGACAAGGCCCCCCCCATTTCTTAGATAATTCTATTTCCACCCCCAACGAACAACCTTTGGCCGGTAATCCAGCGGGCCTGTTCAGAAGCGAGAAAAACGATAACGTCAGCGACATCCTCGGGTTGACCAATTCGGCCCAGTGGGCATTTTTTTGCCTGAACTTCTTCTACCCTTGATGACATCCAGCCAGTTTGAATTGGTCCAGGTGACACAATATTCACGGTAATACCAAATTTACCCAGTTCGACTGCGGCCGAACGACTGTAGGCTTCCATCGCCGTCTTACTGGCACCGTAAGAAATTGACGAAGGAAAGCACTCCGCCCAATCTGTACTAATATTGACTATCCTACCCCAACTGGATTTTCTAGCAACATGGCGTTTTGCAAACTCTTCCATCATCAATGATGTGGCTTGGGTATTTACGGCGAAGTGCATCTCTTGAATCGTGATATTGATTGTGTTTGTACCAAGACCAGTTTTTTCTTCAACAAATCCGGTTCCCGGGATGAATGTGTCAGAATTGCAGTAGGCTGCGTTATTGACTAAAACACTAACCGAACCAAAATTTTCCTCAGCCTTATCAAATAAAGTGGGAATATTTTGGGGATCAGAAAGATCTACCTCTAATGATTCGGCTTGTCCACCATTATGGCGAATTTCCTGAACAATTTTATCCGCCGTTAACAATCGGTTTTCTTGGTATTGTTTTTCTGTATTAGGTTGTTCGTCAACCTTTGGCCGCCAATAAGTAATAAATACTTTGGCGCCTTCTTTCGCCATAGCTTTGGCTGTAGTCGCACCGATTCCGTGATTTGCTCCAGAGATCAATATTACTTTGTCTTTAAGACCAGTGTTTATCATAAATTTAGTTTACACCACTTGCCGATTTAATAGAACTACCAAGTTTGATTGTCTTGTCTGGATTTATCATATCCAGAAAGTAACGATCATGGGTAACTACTAATAGTGTTCCCGAATACGAAGCTATAGCAATTTCCAGGGCTTCTCTTGAAGGAATATCTAGATGATTTGTGGGTTCATCTAGAATTATAAAATTGGCTCCGGAAGCCATAATCTTTGCCAGTGCTAATCTCGACTTTTGTCCACTACTTAAATCTTTGATGGAGGTCACGAGATTCTCATCACTATACAAAAATCTGCGGGCTAACTTGTAAGCCAAAGTCGTATCTGAAGTAATATTACCCACGAGATAATCGCGTAATGTTTCAGGGCTGTTTATCTCATCGTGTTCTTGCGGCAGATAGCCAATCTCGACTTTGCTTCCTATTTCAATATTCCCTGCGTCAGGAGCAATCTTACGTAAAATTAAATTTATCAGCGTGGTCTTACCTGAACCGTTAGGTCCCCACAAGGCCACCTTTTCTCCATTTTCGATAAGCAGACTAAAATCCTTGAAAAGTTCCTTCCCCCCATGTTTTTGCACAAACCTTTTAGGTACAGCACAGTTTTGTCACACTCTGTCTTAGGTTTAAAGATAGCTGATAAGGATAAATCAGGCTTTGGTTTCTCGATCTTATTTGTCTTTTCTAATCTTGTCTCTAATGCTTGAGCAGCCCGAGTATACTTTCTGGAAGCCCGATTAAGAAGGAAGGTTGAAGCAAACTTATCATTGTCCCTGGTTGGACGATCGCTTTTTTCTAATTTTTGAATACGCTCTTTCTTTTCGACAATATCCTTTTCAATTCTTTTGATGAACCGTTGCTGCTCCTCGTATTTCCTGGCCTTGGCTTCCTTCTGAATTTGTTTCTGTTCTCGGTAAAAGGAATAGTTACCACCATATACCTTAGTTTTTCCATCTTCCAGTTCTATAACCTTATCGACTAAGTTATCCAAGAATCTTCGATCGTGCGATATGACCAAGGCAGAGCCGTCATATTCTTGAAGATATTTTTCTAACCACTCCAACGCTTCCAAATCTAAATGGTTCGTCGGCTCATCTAACAATAAGAAATCTGGCTTGTTCACGAGTATTCGGGCGAGATATACTTTTGTCCTCTGCCCACTAGAAAGTTCACTTAGTTTCTTATTAGTCTTCTCACCTAGTCCAACTTCCGAAAGAGCAATGCCCACTTTATATTCATCGTCTTGTCCGAGGGCCAAACTTTCGATAAGGAAATCACAAACTAGTTGGTCGCTAAATGCCTCAGACGCTTGGGGTACATAACCGACGGTGGCGTTTGCCGGAACAAATTGAACACCTCCGCAGTCTGGTTGCTCCAAGCCGGCAATAATCTTTAATAGTGTAGTTTTTCCACTACCATTTTCTCCAATTAAACCCACAACCTCTCCTTCTCCTATGGAAAAAGAGATTTCATTCAGGATCTGGTGTCCCGCGTATTCTTTACTGATCGAGTTTAGTATCAAGTTCATATTCATACCTTCAGCATGACATAATTGGACGTTTTAAACAATAAAAAAACCAGTCCTTCGTGACTGGTTAAACCTATATTTGGGTCAATTAAATTACCAACACAAAACCAGCCGCTAGGCGGTTCCTTAGGCTTTTGGCCTATATGTGTCAGTAAGATCTGTCATATCCTAAATTATAGCATAAACGCTATTTTGAATACAATAGGTTCGAACATTTTCTGTCAAGGGCTTTATGTTTTACACCCCGGAGGTAGAAGAGCAATACAAAATTAAAATTGAAAACCGAAAAAGTAAAATTTAGTTTTGGTTAAAGGGTATTCAACTTCTTTTCCTCCAAAGCTCTTTTTAAAATGCGTAAAGCCTAACCAGGATTTGTTAGGAAATCTTTCATCATAAATCCCCTCAAAATCAAAAAGCCGGCAATGTTTTTCTTTGGCCAATTTCAGACTTTCCCAAATCAATAAAGAGGGTGTTTTTAATTTCCGGCCCAACGGACTGGAAAAGGCATGAAAATAAGAAGCCGTTTTTCCATGAATTATAATCAAAACCCCGGCTATGGGGATAGCCTTGATACTATGATTTAAATCATGATAACAATGGGCGAAGAGAAGATAAGCTTCTTGATTATTTTCCTTATTTTTATGGAAAGCTTCATAAAGACTTTTTATTTCTTTTTTAAAAGGCAGCCAAAAACCGCGGCTAAGGGCGTTTTTTTGCCAAAAATCGGCAAAAAGATCAATATCGGAAGAATTCGTAATTTTAATTTTATTGGCTTTGGCTTTTCTGATTTCGTAACGAGCCTCTTTCGACATTTGCTGATAAATTTTTTCTAACGGTAAGTCTAAATTAAGCTGTAAAGTTTTGGTGGGTGAGTAATTAATCTGAACGGCGAAAGCGTGGTATTTTTTAGCCAGCTGATCAATTTGTTTCATTGACGATTTATCCGGCCGAAGAATTTTAAGAAAATTTCCCAAAAAAGGAATTTTTTTCAAATAAAACCTAAAGGTGATGTTCTCATTTTTAAAATAATCGGCCGACCAGCCGATTTTTTCCATATATGAGGCAAAATTTTTTGATTGTCGAAGATCGGTCATGAAAATGGCAGATGCGACCTTAGTTTTAAATACGACCAGCGCAATTTATCAGCCAGATTATAAAGAGGATAAAGATAGGTTTGAATGACTAAATCATAACTGCCGATAAATTCGACCAATTGACCGCCGTAGCCTTCTTTAAAACGGTGAAAACCATACCAAGGATCCTTAGGGTTTGGATTGGGACCCAAAGCTCCCCAAAGGTCAAAAGTTTTAACCTCATGAGCTTTGCCCCAGCGCATGGCTTCCCACATCATCAAATTTGAGGCCATAACCTCTCGGTTTTCGCTTGACGAAGCGCCGTAAGGATAATAAAGAGCGCCGTTGAATAAAAATAAAATCCAAGTCACCAGCGTTTTTCCCTGGTAAGTGGCGGTTAGAAGATGGGCGATATTGGCAGCCCGCAGCGTTTGCCACATGAGTTCGTGATATTTTCGGTCATGGGCAAAAAATTTCTGTCGTTTGGTCGTTTCAAAAGTCAATTTTAAATAATTTTGAAAAGCCCCGTCTGAATTGTCTTCAAAAACCGAAACACCGGCTTTTTGGGCGAGTTTAACATTATAACGGGTTTTTTCTTTCATTAAGGCCAAAAGCTGATCTTCTGACTGGGTTAAATCAGTTTGGAAAGTATAACGGGTAAAAAGCGGGCGTCCTTCCCGACAATGATTATTTTTTAAAAATTGATCGGTTTGCTCGTTAGGAAAAATATTGGGTTCTAATTTTATAAAGAGACAACTTTCACTTTTGCCGATTTTTTCCAAAGTTTCAAGCATGGGCAAGTCGGGCAAGGGCCCTTTGGGGAAATAACCGATAGTGTAATTAGTTTGTGGAACAGGATGAATAGTTAACTGGAAACCGGAGAGCAAATTTTTCCCTTCAAAAGACCCAAGTCTTATAACTTTAACACCGGTTTTTTGCCGGAAATCTCCCCAGGCCCAGGATTGCAAAGGATGATTAACCTGGCGGTCATAGTCGTCTTTTTCCGTTTCTAAAACTTCGCGGATTAACATTACAACTATTATAGCAAAGATACTTATACTTTTAGTCATTCATCTTTGATATAATTATTTGAGAATGAAAAAGGTAATTATCTTCGGCTGTTTTTTCGGGATCTTAATTCTTTTATTTTCCGCCAAACCCCTGATTTCTCCGACCATAAAACAGGCCTTGAGAAATTCTATTAATCAAGCCGGCCCAAAAACTTACACCAATAATAAATTTAATTTTAAAATCACTTTGCCTTTTGATTGGCAGATTGAAGAGTGGAATATCGAAGAGGCCTCAAATCTTAAAAACGTGCCTGACGGAACAATCTTATCCCAGGAAAAATTTTTTGGGCAAGATGGCCACTTTGAAATTATTATTTGGGAAAATAAAAGTAAAACGCCGCTTAGGACTTGGTTGACTTGGTATCGGCATGAAGATTTAATCTTGGCTGATTTGCCCAAACAAGAAAATTTCCAAATTGCCAATCTTCCGGCGATACGCTATCTGCAGAAAAAAACTTCCAAAAAGAAGCCCATTTTATACATCTTTTTTCTTAAAGACGGCAGACTTTTTGAATTAACCCAGGAGAGGGAAGACTTGGTTAATATTGAAGCAACCTTAAGCAGTCAGTTAGCAAATCCTCTTTACGACGAAATGCTTAAAAGTTTTCAGTTTTTGACCGAAACGTCAGTAACTCCTCCGGGATCTCCCCGATAAATTGCGAAATTAGATTACTGGTCTTTTGGCCGAAATAAAGGCGGCGCCTTGCATAAGTTAAATAAACTTTTTCTTTAGCTCGGGTGATGCCGACATAACAAAGGCGTCTTTCTTCCTCGAGTTCTTCTTTATCTAAGAGACTGCGTGAGTGAGGGAAGAGTCCTTCTTCCATTCCGACCATAAAAACAACAGAAAATTCTAAGCCCTTAGCCGCATGCAGAGTCATTAAGGTTACCGCTTCTTTCTTCGATACTTGTTCTTGTTTCGTCTTTATTTCACTCGGGAAGTATTCCCGTTCGACTAAGGCGACATTTTCTAAAAAACTCAAAAGCTCCGGAAACTGCGAAGCAACAGAGCTTAATTCTTTAATATTTTCCAGGCGGTATAAATCCTCTTCAATTTTGGGGTTATAAATTTCCAAATAACCGGTTTCTTTAAAAACTTCGTCTAATATCTCCAAGGTTGTTTTTCCCTGAATTTTAAATTTTTCGGCAAATTCCAAAAATTTTTTCAGCCGGATTTTGCCTAATTTCTCGATTCTTTTATAAGAAATCGTGTCTTGGGGATTAGCCAAAAGCCTAAGATAAGCCAAAACGTCCTTAATTTCTTTGCGTTCATAAAAGCGGACGCCGCCAATTAGAAGATAGGGTATGCCTGCTTGTAAAAAGGTTTCTTCAAGAACCCGTGATTGCGCGTTAGTGCGGTAAAGAATGGCAAAATGACCCAAAGAGTAGAGTTGAGAATTTAAAACAAAAGATTTAATTGTTTCGACAATAAAGGAAGCTTCGTCTTGTTCATCCCGGGCTTCGTAAAGGTTAATCTTTTCTCCCTGAGGGTTTTTGGTCCAAAGTTTTAAAACCGGGTGACCGGTGTTGCGCCCAATAACCGCATGGGCCGCGTCTAAGATTTTTTGCGTGGAACGGTAATTTTCCTCGAGATTAAAAATCTTTAAAGTGGGAAACGTCTTTTTAAATTCCAAAACATTTCTGAAGTTGGCGCCGCGCCAACCGTAAATTGACTGGCTGCAATCACCCACAACACAAATATTTTTGCTTCTCTTGGCCAACATTTCGATTAAAACCGCCTGAGCGTGATTCGTATCCTGATATTCGTCAACTAAAAGATAGGTGAACTTGTTTTGGTATTTTTCCAAAACCGACGGTTCTTTCTGCCAAAGCCTGACGGTTTCCATCAAAAGATCGTCAAAATCCAAAGCGTGATTTTCCTTTAAAATTCGCTGGTAAATAAGATAAATACGGGCGACGGTTTCTTGAAAATAACCCCGGGCAAATTGCGGATATTCCAAAGCGCCAATAAGCTCATTTTTGGCTTGGGAAATCGTGGTTAAGACCGAGGACGGGTTATAGTTTTTTGAGGAAATGTCCAATTGTTTCATAGTTTCTTTAATGGCCGACAAACTGTCATCTTCATCATAGATTAAATAATTCTGGGGTAAACCTAAAAATTTACCTTCGGCACGCAAAATTTTGGCACAAAGGGAATGAAAAGTGCCAGTAAAGGGAAGACTGGATATTGGATATTGGGAATTGGGAATTAGTAATTTACGGATTCTTTCTTTCATTTCGCCGGCGGCTTTATTGGTAAAAGTCACCATCAGGATATTTTCCGGTTTGATCCCTTTTTGAGAAATAAGATAGGCGACGCGGTAGGTTAAAACCCGAGTCTTACCGGAACCGGCGCCGGCCAAAATCAAAACCGGGTCGTCTGTTGCCAAAACCGCCAGTTTCTGTTCCGGATTTAAATCATTAAGAAAATTAATTAACATTATTTTTACTTATTGAACTTTGATATATAATCATATCATATGAAAAAAACTTTGATTGTCGTCAATTGGAAATCTAATAAAATTGTTAGTGAAGCGACCCAATGGTTAAACGAAGTAGAAAGTAGTAAGTATCAAATAGTGGGGCATTTGGAAGTTGTTCTTTGCCCTCCGTTTACCCTCCTTGCTGGCCTAAAATTGAAAATTGAAAATTTAAAATTGAAAATTGTTTTAGGGGCTCAAGACGTTTCGCCTTTCCCTGACGGAGCCTACACCGGAGAAATCTCCGCCAGGATGCTTAAAGACTTGGGTTTAGAATACGTGATAATCGGCCATTCGGAAAGAAGAAAATATTTTCAGGAAGACGACCAGCTTTTAGCCAATAAAGTCAAGGAAGCATTGGATGTTGGTTTAACGCCCATTTTTTGCGTTCAAGAGAAAATGACACCCGTTCCCGAAGGCGTCAAAATTATTCTTTATGAGCCCGTCGGCGCGATTGAGACCGGTCAGGCGGATAACCCCGAAAGTGCAGATTTGGTAGGAAAGTTTATCAAGCAAAGATTAGATGGGGAAGTCGTGGTTCTTTACGGTGGCAGTGTGACTTCGGAAAACGTCGCTTCTTTTTGCCGTTTAGAAAATCTTGACGGGGTGGCTATCGGCGGAGCGTCTTTAGACGCAAATAAATTTATAGAGATTCTTAAAAATGTGGCCCAAATTTAAAAGAAAAATCAGTCAATTCTTAAGTTGGGCGAAACTTCCCTTCCTTTTTTTACTGATTTTTTTGGGCTTTCTTTTCTTGACTTATCTTAAACCCAACTTAAAACCTTCATTTTGGTGGTCGGTTGTTTTCCAAAATCCCGTAAAACAAACAGGGGGAACAACAAATCTTCTGATTCTTGGCGTTTCCGGAGGGAGTCATGCCGGTTCGGATTTAACCGACACGATGATTCTTACGAGCTTCAATTCCCCAAAAGAAAAAACGATTTTGGTTTCCTTACCCCGGGATATTTGGTCACCGACACTGGCAGCCAAAATTAATTCGGCCTATCATTATGGGCAGGAAAAAGGTCCGGGAGAAGGTCTTAATTTGGCTAAGACGACAACAGAGGAAATTACCGGCTTACCCGTTCATTACGTTGCCAAAATTGATTTGGCCGGCGTTAAGGAAATCGTGGATTTACTGGGAGGAGTGGAGGTTAATATTGACAGAAGTTTTGATGATTATAAGTTTCCGATTGAGGGCAAAGAAAACGATCTCTGTAATGGTGACAAGGAATATAAATGCCGCTACCAAAAGGTTCATTTTGATGCGGGCCGGCAGATTTTAACCGGTGAGCAAGCCCTAAAATATCTTCGTTCGCGCCACGCCGAAGGCGATGAAGGTACGGATTTTGCCAGATCCCAAAGACAACAAAAGATTCTTTTGGCCCTAAAAGATAAAATTTTTTCCTTGACGTTTTTACCAAAAAGCCGGGAATTTTTAAAAGTCTTGGGAAAAATTATCGAGACAGATATTCCCCAAGAAGATTTGCCCTATTTAGGCAAACTCATTTTAAAAACAAATTTCCACACGGCGAAGTCATTAAACCTTGAAGATTTTTTAATAAACCCGCCGCTTTGGCAGTACGGGCAATGGGTTTTAACTCCCAAAACAGAAGACTTTAGGGATATTCATCAATACCTCAGAGAACAAATCCTAAACTAAGTAAAAGTAGTCCTCCCAAAATCACCATAATCGTTGGCCAGATATTGGCCGCGACTGGAGTTGCCGTAGCTGGTTGTGAAGTCGTGGCCGTCGGTGGTATTGTCGGTGTGGCGGTTGGACGAGCACTTCCGGTCGGTGTTGGCGTGGGAGTAGCCGTGGCGCCCGGAGTCGGCGAAGGTGAAGGCGAGGCGGTTGGGGTGGGTGTTGCCGAACCGCTGGGTGTCGGCGTTGGACTCGATGTTGCCCCGACGGTAAAATTTAAGGTGCAGTTAGGATTAACCGTTTCTCCCGCGGCCTCCGGTTCAATCTGGGGAA
Source organism: Patescibacteria group bacterium (assembly GCA_023473585.1). Taxonomy (NCBI): domain Bacteria; species Patescibacteria group bacterium. Next base: position 9,437 of record JAMCYU010000012.1, read on the forward strand.
CCGTTGGCGCGACCGGCTTGGTTTGGCGGATTCTCATGGTCGTTAAAATCGCCAAAATCGCCAAAAAGGCAGTGACGGAAACGATCGTAAAAACCGCTAAATTTTTCTTTAAAAATTGCATATTTTAATACCAACCCAAAGTCGGATTATAAACCATAGATTCGACCTGAAAAGTTCCGGCCGCCGGAATGGTGTATTGAATGTAAAATTCATTACCATGCTTCACCGTTGTTTCTTGCCACGTCCCACCATTAATTCTAAACCGGCTTTTGGTAAGACCAGCGGTATCGGTGGTCGTACCCGTGTTAGCCAAATAAATGGTTCGACCGCTGGTAAGAGTAGTCAAATTAGTGATCTGATTCCAGGTTAAATCGTAAGCTTTAATGAGAGTGCAGCTCATGGCCGAAGTTGGTGTTGGGGTAGGCGAAGCCGAAGTACAGCTATCTTTCCAGGCAATAGCTCCATGGGTTTGACCGCCATAAGCTAGATCGACCTGGCATGAACCACAGGCAGGAGTTGTACAGGTTACAGTTGCCGTCGCGCAACTGCCACCCTGAATGGTTAGTTGATGAGAGGTCGTATTAACCGGACAGGGCCCACTACAGCTAGCTTTACTTGAACCAGGGCAAGTAGCACTTCCTCCACTATAACTAATATTTGTGCTTGGACAACCAGCAGGTAAACAAGCGTTAATGGTGACCGAAAGACTATCGGCGCCAGAAACACAGGCGGCGTCGCCAGTGAAGTTTACCGTAGGAGTACAGGCTGATGGAGTAGGCGTTGGTGTTGGAACAGGGGTAGGTGTAGATATGGGGAGGGAAGTGGGACATCCTCCGCCTTCTTTTGTGCCTGTGCAGGTTCCGCCACAACCATCAGGATAAGTGACACCGGCACAAATATTTCCCACACCACTACAATCTGGCACACATGGTGCCGGAGGACATCCATCCCCATATTTTGTGCCTGTGCAGGTTCCGCCACAACCATCAGGATAAGTGACACCGGCACAAATATTTCCCACACCACTACAATCTGGCACACATGGTGCCGGAGGACATCCATCCCCATATTTTGTGCCTGTGCAGGTTCCGCCACAACCATCAGGATAAGTGACACCGGCACAAATATTGGCTACTCCGCTACAGTCGGGGGCACATTGTGCCCCTTTTCTTATTTCCTGTCTTTGTTTAACCAAAAGAACAGTGGCGGGGATGCTCACGGCCAGAGTTAAAAAAATTAAGGCCGTGGTGACGATTTTTTTGTTAAGCCGCGGCTTTTTGGAGGGAAGAACTTCTTCGGTTGTTAATTTTGGCACGGGTGGCATAGTCACGGATGTTTCCGGCACTTTTTGCGTTACCGGTTCTTGAGAAAGAAGATCAGGACCATTTCCCGGCCACTTTTTTTTCGTGAAATAGACAATTTCCGCCACAATCGCACCACCGACGATTAAAAGGAAAAAAAGCGCGATTTTCGGAACCGCTCCCAAAAAAGCAAGAGTATCCATCTTTATTCCATGTTAAAAGACTTAATGTTTTCTGTCAAGCCAAAGGATTTGGCTACCGCCCAAAAGGATCATCCCTACTCCCAACAGGGAAATTAAAATTGTCGGGAGAGAATTACCGCTTTTCGGGGTGGCGGTGGGACTGGGACTGGCGGTTTTCTTAGGGGTGGCTGTCGGTGTTGGCTTGGGCGTTGGGGTGGGACTAGTTTTCGGTGTGGCCGAGGGGGTGGCTGCCTCAACAACTTGAGTTCCCGAGGCTAAGACCGTGAACTTACGGACGAAAGTTAAAAGTTTGCCCGTTTTATCGGCGGTTGTGATCGTTACCGTATGTTCTCCCGGGGTCAAGCCCGTCGGTGGAGTCCAAGTCCAGGAACCGTTTTCGCTAATTTTAGTGGTTCCAGTAATAGGAGCCTCTGATTCAATTTTTATGGTTACGGTTTTACCGGGAATACCCGTCCCGCTGATAAGCGGTTTATCAGAAGGAATCGCGCTTTCCGTTGCCGGAGTTGTTAGGGCCGGAATTAAGGAAGCGGGAGGTGTGCTCGTTGCACTTGGAGAACCGACACTGGAATTTAGATCGGGGAATGTTTCGGTTGTAGGAGAAGTACTGGGTAAAGCTTTTTCCTGGGTAAAATCAGAGGTTTTACCCAAAGTAATTTGGGGAAGAGGATTACCAACAAGGATTTTAGCTTTGGCTTTAGCGCTCCCCTCGTTTCCGTCTTGGACAAAAATATCTATTTTGTCATTCTCTTTAATCTCGGCCAAGCTTAAAAGATCAGCGCTTCTTGTGTTGTTTAAGGGCAAAAGCCAACTGCCGGAAGTCTTGACTAAAGTAGAAAGAGGAGTGGTTTTATTAATGTTTAAATAAACAATGGCTCCTTCGGCTGGCGTGCCGTCATTTTTAATCACGGTTCCATAGATTGGAGAAGATTGATTTTGCGCCGCCGGAATTTCCGGAGCCGTGGTGACGATATAAGCCTCGCCGTCGCGATCATAAGTTTTGTTACCGGAGATAATTTTAAAATAATATTGAGTTCCCGGTTTTAAATAGCGTAAAGTTATATAGTGGGTGGCAAATTGACTGGTTTTGCCCGAAACTTGATCCCGATCATCAGAAATGACACTTCCTAAAGAAGGGGTTTCGCCAAAATTGAGACTGCCGCTGGCCGTGTTCGTCGTGACCCAAGAAACCGTGAGACTGCTTTCATTAACATTGGTTATTTTGACATCGCTAGGGGCATAGTCAGGACTGGCTTGAGTAAAAAGCGTTTGCGCATTCTTAAAAAGAACGACCGTGGCGGTCAGACTGATGCCAATAAGAAAAAGACCGACAAGAGTGGGAATTCGATTTTCGTTTTTCATTTTTGCGACTCTTCTTTCAGTTTTGAGATGATGGCCGTATCAAATTTCGGGTCAAGAGGCTTAATCAATTCCCGCTGGATAGGACTGATGGTTGAGGTGGTGACGGCATGATAAACGTCAAAACCGATCCAGGCCAAAACGGTTAGAAAAGTAAAAATTGATAGAAACAAAATTTGTTTACTGGACATAGTAGGTTTTACCTATTAAATTAAGATCTAGTTCGCCTGTTTTATCTTGAGATTTTGGCTCGCTAAAACTTAAACCTTCAATGGTTATTAATCTTTGGAAATAACTTAGTTTGTTAATAAAATCCTTAAGGCTAGCGTAATTGCCAGCCGTTGTTAGATTAAAATTAATGGATATTTCTTTTTTAGCAGCACTGGTGGTTGTTTCTAGCGAGGAAAGGTTCACCGTCTGAAAACTTAAGTTCGTGATTTTGGTGCCACTTGAAGTCGCCACGCCCTCTAAATTTTGGACAAAAGGGGCAAATTTATTCTCTTCGGGTAAAGCGGTCCAGACAAGACCGAGGTTTGGTTTAATATTTTCATATTCCATTCTCGCCGAAGAGAGGGCATTAATTTTTTCCTGCAGTTTTCGATCAACAAGTTTGGCGTCGTCGATTTGCTTCGTCAGGGTGGAAATGGTTGTCAGAGTGGGTCTGATCGCAAAATAGCCGAAAAAAGACATGGTGATAAAAGAAAAAATCATCATCGTGTAGGCACGGACTTCCGGTTGTTTCAAAAGAGGCTCAAGAGCCGTGTAGTATCGATTAAAACGTTGCGGTGATATTGTTGTTTTTGTTTCCATTTTTTAGGTACTTTTTAAAGTCGCACTAACAGAAAAGTTAACACCCGCACCTTCGGTATTTTTGGTGACGTCGTCAAGACTAATGTCGCTAAAATATTCAGAAGCCGCGAGGTTATTAAGAAAGGTTCGAAATCCTTCGTTAGATAAAGCCACCGCGGTTAACTTGATATTTTTGTCATTAATCGTTATTTCCGTTAAGGTAACGTCGGTTGGGATCATCGTTTCAAAACTGGTTAAAAGTTTGGGCGGATAACCCCTTTGTTGATCCAATTTTTTAATAATAATCAGATGATTTTGCAGATTTCTAACTTGGTTTTCTAAGTCCGAAGCGGCCAAAATAATCGCCTGTTTATCAGCTATTGATTGATGTAGGTCCGTTAATTCACGATCAAGCTTAAAGCGGGAAAGAAAAGCCAAAAGGACAATAATTTCGGTACCGATAATAATATAACGTCCGTAAGATAAAACCCAAGTTAAAAATTTTCCGACTTTTTTTTCTTCACTGGCGAGCAGGTTAATATCAGTCACGGCAAAAACTGGAAGTCAAACTCCAGCCCCTCTGTTATTTTTTAGTCTTTTTTAAGGATTTTTGGGAAATAACTTTTTTAGCCAACTGACTTTTGAGTCGAGAGGCTTTATTTTTGTGAATTAATCTTTTTTTAGCCACGCGATCAATAACAGAACCCGCCTCTTGAACATTGGCAAGAGAGGGTTTTTTTCTGGCTTTTTTTAAAACCCTTTTTAAAAGATTAAGAGATTTTAAATTTATCTCTCTCCGTTTTTTGTCTTGACGCACTTTTTTGCGCGCCGAAATCGTAATTGGCATAATTAAGACGAGTATAACTAATTAAGAGGCGCTGGTCAAGATGAGATTATGATATAATCCGCAGCCCATTTAGCCAAGAACTCAATTTGGCTGTTGGCAGTAAGTTTAAGACGAAGTATAATGAGCGAAACGAATTAATCAAAGATATTTATAATCTTCACTCATTTATCTTTGATATAATGATCAAGGCTATGTTAACAAGATGTTTTAAGCTTATCACCAAACTTTTTTCCCACCAGCATCAAACGATTATCGGTGCTGCCATGGTGATTATGGGAACGGTTTTTGCCTCCAGAATTTTGGGACTTTTAAGAGACAGAATGTTGGCGGCCAGATTTTCTCCAGAGGAACTGGGTGTTTATTTTGCGGCTTTTAGATTACCAAATTTAGTTTTTGAACTTTTAGTCATGGGCGCGGTTTCAGTCGCTTTTATTCCTGTTTTTACTGATTACCGTAATTCCAAAGAGAAAGATAAAGCTTGGCAGTTGGCCTCTTCGGTTATTAATATCGGCCTTTTGGCTTTTGGTTTATTGACGATTCCCCTTTTTATTTTTAGTACCCAGATTTGTCGTTTGATTGCCCCCGGTTTTAATGAAAATCAGATTTCACAGATGATTATTTTTACCAGGATTATGCTGCTAGCTCAAGTTTTTCCTCTCATTATTGGCAATTTTTTAACAGGCATTTTACAGTCTTTTAAACATTTCTTAATCCCGGCCCTGGCCCCCGTTGCCTATAATTTGGGAATCATTTTGGGGATTCTTTTCTTCACCCCAGTTTTCGGACTTTATGGTCCGGTTTTTGGCGTCGTTTTGGGAGCCGTCCTTTTCATGTTAATTCAAATACCACTGACTAAATCTTTAGGCTTCCGTTATTTTTGGTCATTTAATTTTTCCGATCCTGGCGTTAGGGAAATTGGGAAATTAATGCTGCCGAGGACTTTTGGTTTAGCTGTTTCCCAAATTGATACGACCGTTGATCTCATCTTGTCAACTCTTTTGGGCGCCAGAATGGTTACTATTTTTAGTTTTGCCCAACACTTACAACAATTACCCGTTGGTCTTTTCGGCGTGACCATTGCCCAGGCCGCCCTACCAACTCTTGTTGAGGTTAAAAGTAAAGATAATCTTGAGGAATTCAAGGCAACTTTCTTGGCCAGTTTGCATCAGATTCTTTTTCTGGTTTTACCGGCGACGGCAATTTTAGTCGTTTTGCGTATTCCCATTGTGAGACTTGTCTTTGGCGCCGCGCGTTTTGATTGGGCCGCGACGGTTTTAACGGGTAAGACTTTGGCCTTTTTCTCTTTTTCTCTTTTTGCTCAAGCCACAATTCAACTTCTGGCCAGAGGTTTTTATGCTCTTTATGACAGTAAAACGCCGGTTATAATTGGGATTGTGGCGGTGGCTGTTAATACGATCTTAAGCATCTATTTTATCCAATTTTTAAAATTGCCCATTTGGGGACTTGGTCTTTCAACTTCTGTGGCCAGCGTTTTTAACGCCATTTTCCTTTTGCTTTTCCTAGATAGAAAAGTCAAAACTTTCAATAGGGGCCATTTGATTTTTCCGGCGATCAAAATCTTTTTAGCCAGTTTAATTACCGGTGTTTGTTTATATATACCCATGAAACTTTTAGACCAATTGGTTTTTGATACGACGAAAACCGTTAGTTTAATCCTTTTAACGGGAACGGTGACGATTATTGGTATTTCGGTTTATATTTTTTTGGCTTGGTTTTTTAAAATTGAAGAAGTTGTTGTTTTCTTTAACCTGGCGAAAAAAGTTACCAAAGTCAGACAGATTCTTATTGATACTTCTTCTGAAGTGATTAATGGCGGCAATAACGAAACCTAGGGTTTTAACTCTAAAAGAACAACGTTATTAACTGGTAAGAAAATATTTTTCGTTAACTGGTCCTCGCTGACAACTTCAACAGAATCGAAAATTGTCCCGTCAAGATTTGTTTGTTTAAATTTGTAGTTTCCTGGGTTAAGATTGGTAAAAGTCACCGGTATGTTTTCGTTATGATTTTCGTCTTGATCATAATTGGTTAAAATAATTTTGATCGTCTCTTCTTCTTTGGCCGCAAAACCGGTAACCCAACTTCCTTCCCCCGTAAGATTTAATCTCTGGCCACCCATTTTTGTTAAAAGCTCTAAAGCCAAATATTTTGGTTTTTTCTTTAAACCGACACTTTCGTGGGTTAACATGCCCCAGCGGCCCCAGAAGACTTGTTCTTTTGGCGGCGGCCCGTCTTTAATTTCAAAACTGAAAATAAGTTCCGTTCTGTCTAAAAGCCTGCGAATAACAGCGACAGCGTGAGCGGCGTCGAAATTAGTATCATGTTTAGGGGAATTTTCCGAGTCAGAACCCCATTCGGTTAAATATTTCGGCAAAAGGTAAGAACCACCATGGCGGGCCAAAAGAGAATCGAGATAATCAACGTCCGTTCGGAAATCTTCCGGGTTTTGGGAGTATTTATGCCAGGAAAAAAAATCAAAGCGCAACTTATTTTGATAAACATATTGGATTAGTTCATCAAGCCAATTTTTGTAAAAAGCGGTCGTCGCGGGACCGCCAATTTTAAAAGAATTAGTTTCTTTGGCTTGGGCTGCACCTTTGGCGGCATAAAGATAAAGTAACCGATAATCTTTTTTCCCGTAAGTTTTCCAGTTGCCGAAAAGATCAGGTTCGTTCCAAACTTCATAAGAAACATCAGCCAAATTTTTATTTTCTTTCCCTGAATAATGCTCGACGGTTTTTCTGACGACTTCCTGCCAGTCGAGCCAGTTTTTTGGTTCATCCGTAATCTCTCCGGCCGAAATGGCAAGCGGCATATAAGAAAGAGAAAGCATGGGCTTGGCGTTTGTTGCTAAAATATCGTCAACGGTTTGGTCAAGTTTGGAAAAATCAAAAACCAACTTGTCTTTTGGGTTTTTAGTGACCACCTTGTAATAATCATAGATATGGTCAATGCGAATATATTGAGGTGAAAGAGCTTTAACTAACGGAATGGTAGAGGTTAACATTTTTTCTTTTTCTTCACCGCCTTGAGCCAAAGCTTTCCAGGGTTCGGGTAGGGGGCCAAGATTGGTTTGGGTATCAACGATAATCTTGGCGGGTGTCCCGGTGGCTCGGGAAAGGTATTTTTGGGTTTTTTGCGCCAGAAAGACCAAAAGAGGCAACATGAGGAGTAAAAAAAGAAGCAGGATTAAGGAACTTAACCTTCTCATTAAATATTAAAGAATCTTAGGGACAAGACTCAAGACGAACAAAAACAAGCCCGCTACTAAGAGAAAGATGGTTGGCATCGAGTTACCGGCAACAACTTCACTGGCCGAGGTTGCCGCCTTTTGTCCGGTAGAAATTGTGAAAGAGTTGGATTTCGTCACGGTTTGACTAGTCGTTGGGTCTTTAGCCTCGATAGTGACGGTATGAGAACCATTGGGGAGGCTAGCTGTGGCTGTGTAAGACCAGTTCCCCGCAGCGTCGGCAGTGACCGTGGCGGTTAAAAGGGGAGAATTAATCGTAATCTTGACGACGGCTCTGGGGATTGTTTTGCCAGAAAAGGTCGGTTTGGCAGCCGTAACGGTTAATCCGGCAGTTGGGTAATTAATCGTTGTGCTGATTTGCAAAAGGGATGGGGTTGGTGTTGGCGTGGGATTTGCTGGTCCTCCTTGTCCGCCCGGTGTCGGTGAAGACGTGGCCGTCGGTGGTATTGTCGGTGTGGCGCCTGGACGAGCACTTCCCGTCGGCGTTGGCGTGGGGGTAGCCGTGGCGCCAGGCGTAGGCGTTGGTGAGGGTGAGGGGGCGGGGTTGGGAGTAGGAGAAGCTCCTGAAGCAGTAATCGTTATTGATCCAGGAAGAGTGTTTTGCAAAGCTTCTGTTTCCCCAATTCCGGCGATGGAAGTCCCCGAGTCAAAGGCAAAAGAACTTGTTCCCTTGTCTTTGGCCGTGAAGTTAATAGAGGCTAAATTGCCCGTACCCTGTTTGGCGGTAAATGAGGCAAGACTATAAATTATTTTTCCGGTTTGGTTATTAATGGTTTTTTTCAACTCCTGAGGATTATCAAGAAATCCTCCGGGAACAATAGTTAAAGCTTCCAAGACGAGGCTATTAAAAGAGAGATATAAATCAGTTCCGACGACTTGGTTATCGCCAGTTGTAACTTGAACATTTATCTGAAAAGTATCACCGACTTTTTTCGTTACGACCGCAGGCGAGACAGAAAGGACCGTAGCCGGAGCGGCTCTTGATCTTAATTCTTGCCGTTTTTTTACAAGATAGACCGTTAATGGGATTAAGACAAAAATCAAAACCAAAACGATAACGATGGTAATTTTTTTATTCATTTATCTCCAATATAGTGTATTTGCCTAAGATGGGCAAGTCAATTTTAACCTCGTCAATTTTTACTGCCGCTATTTGCGTTTCTTTCGTTAGGGAAATTTCTATAGAGCCAGGTTTTTTTGGGGTAAAAATAAGCTCCGCCAAAATTCCTTTACCGGCCCGAGGCGAGAAAGAAGCAAGGCTATAAAAAATTCTCCCTTTTTCGGTCTCAATAATTTTTTTGATTTCTTGAGGACCAGAGAAGAAATTACCTGATTTAATCTCTTTAATTTCCAAAATTGTTGGGTCGAACTGGAAATTAAGATCTGCCCCCACAATTTTTGCTTCACTTTCAAGTAAAACCTCAATTTTTAATTCTTGGTTTTGATAAACTGTTAGTTCACGGGGATTAAAATTGAGAAAAGCGTTGGCGGTCTTTTTTTGAGAAAGAGGTAACTTGGGGACAAGACGTTCAATTTCAGACTTCTTTGGTAAAAACATCCATTGTTTCCAGTTAAGACTTAAGGAAAAAGCAAAAAGAACTAAAACGACTCCAAAAAGAAAAAGAAAAATTAATTTTAGCTTTTCCTTCATTTCTCTCCTTCTTTCAAATAATTCTCAGCGAGAAATCTAAAGTCTTGAATATTAACTTTTCCGTCTAAATTAAAATCAGCCGGACTTTCGCTTTTAAGATAATCCTCGACTAAAATCCTGAAATCCTGGATATTGATTTTATCATCTTTGGTGGCATCGCCAGTTAACAATTCTTGTCCTGACCAATCTTGGGTGTTTTCTCCCTGATTAAAGACAACACCGGCAAATTTCTTTTGTAAATGCGTCCAGCCCTTAATAAAAAGATCATAAGCGCCGGGTTCGATATTCGTGACGGTGCCAGAATAGATCCCGTTTTGGTCAGAGCTAACATCAATTGACTCAAAGCGATATTTTTCTTGATCACCCTGTTTAAGAATAACCCTCACTGTTTTGGCCTGTCTCTGTTGATTTATTCCCTGAAATTTGACTTTAGAGGTTAAGTGGGCTTTTCCAGGTTCGGGAGTTGGGATGGGTGTTGGTGATGCTGTTGGCGAAATGGTTGTTGTTGGTGTTGCCGTAACCGTTGGAGTGGGTGTAGCCGTGGGGCCGCTAATGTTAATTATTGATGACGGTAGGGAATTAGTAACTAAGACATTGCCTGTTTGGAATTTGGCGGCAACCTCTGAAGCCTGGCCAAGACCGATAGTGGCCTGTCCCGAAGCTTGTGATTTAGCCTGGAAAGTCAGTGTTGCCAACCTTTTGGCTAAAGTTTGAGGATGACACCATGAGCCGCCGTCCGTCGGTTGGCTGATATGACAGGAGGCGCCCAAGTAAATTTTCGCCTGGCCGGCGCCATTATTAAGCGGATAATCAGAATTTTGACAAAAACCGTTTAAACAGGTAATTTTACTAGCCTGTGTGTAAGTCGTACAATCTGTTGCCTGGGTACAAGTTAGGCCAAGAGCCATCATCTCGGTTTGGCCGCTCACAAAATTAGCATCCTTAAAAAATTCGCCCGGAGAAACAGTTTGTAAGGTAACGAGATTATCGGGATAAGAAACCCAAATAGCTGCGGCTGTAACTTCTAAAAGCGGCTCCACCGCTGCCGGCGGCTTTAAAAAAACGTCAACCGTAAAAGTGCCACCGGGATTAACATTAGTCGTTGGCGTAACTAAAGAAGCCGTGACCTGATTAGCGGTCGCTTTTTTGCGGACGTCCTGTTTTTGTTTTGTTAAAAAAACGCCCCCCGCCAGAGTTAAAACAAGAAAAACAAGCGCGACTAAAGAAAAAACCTTTTTCTTCGTTGAAAACTTAGTTTCGGTTATGATTTCTTTAATCTCTTCTTCCATAGATCTAAAACGAGATATAGCCTTTAAATAGTCATTCGCCAAAATTCTCCACCATTTTGTTGTAATCAAAAATTGTGAGTGGTTTTAAGAAATTAGTGAGAAAATTACGGAGATCGACAATATCAATTTTTTTGTAATAATGCCACCAGAGATCAACATAACCCTCATTGCAGTTAACTTCAACTGAAGAATTTATGACTGGTTGGTCGTTATGACAATCAATGCGGTTATAGCAAAGCGTATAGCCGACTTTATAATTTTGAGGAACTGAAGCGGAAACAGTATGACTTCCGTTGGCCACATTATTAACGATATAAGGATTGTTCGTAAAAGTTCCGCCGCCGGTACCATTGATTGTGATCGTTTGACTTTTGGCTGGTTCCGTATTAGCGTTTCCCGGCATTAATGTTTTGTAGCCTTGAACGATGCAAGAGGGAGGGGTTGGCGTGGCCGTTACAGAAGGGATTCCCTGAACATAGATTTGGGTCGAATATTTGGGAAAGATAAATGAGGATAATTGGCTTGAAGAAACAGTTCTTTTACTGATGATCTCGTAAAAACTGGAATTTGCCGGAATGCCTTGAATGCTCGCTTGAATATCGTTAGCGCTTTCATTCGCTAGGAAAAGATAGAGTTTATTGTCGGTTCCGTTTTTGGCTAAAATCGGCAAATTGGCCGTGATAGAACTATTTATAGTTCCCGTAAGTCCAGGATAAGCAGAATTTAAAATTGAACTTACTTGTTTTATTTCTGTATAAGCGCTAAGCGTTTTCCATTTTGTCCAAACCTCATCTGTTAACCACGGCAGAAATTTGTCCCAATTCTTTGGATCACGAGTCCATTCTTGAATTTTCCAATCCGCATTGTCGAAATAAAAAACGACTCCATTAGCCCCATGGATAACCGCATCAATGGCGGAATTTAAACGATTATCATAAGTAGCTTGACTGTAGCCGGGGATAATCATAATTACCCCACCGTTAATCCCTGATCTTAATTTTTGTAATTCCAAAGCAACGTCCTTTGCAACCTTTTTATGCACCCCAGACAAATATCCTACTTTTACCCAATTATCATAAACGTCCGTGCCGGTAACGGAACTACGGGACGGAATATTATAATTGACAAGCATCGGAAAGGTTGGAGGCGGATTTTTATAATTTTCCCAAGACGGATTCCAGGTATCGTCATATTGAAAATGGTTGGTCCAGATAAAGTGGTTAGGATCATTTTGAAAAATAGTTTGGTAATATAATTCTCTTTCCGGAGAAAGTGATCTGTAGTCATCATAATACCCCTTGGTTATGGTAGGTTCATCAAAACCGTAATACCCTAGGAAATTACTTTCATTTTTAGCCAAATTGGATTGAGCCGTGGCATCAAGAGTCGAATGCCCCGGGCCGTACGAAATAATAGCCACATTTATACCGTTAGCCTTTAGTTTAGTATTTAATTCCGCGAAGCGGTAGGGATTGTTCCCGTCATTGGTAAAATTAACGCCGCTGTTTTTTAAATCCTGCCAATCGGAGGAGGTGACGTTGTAAACTAAGGATTGAGGTGAGAAACCAATGAGGAAATAAGGCTTTCCGTCGAGTAAAAAAGTACCATCGGAACGGTTGGCGACCGTCATTGCGAAGGTGTTTTTAGGGTAAACAAAAAGAAGTAAAAAAAGAAAGGGTAAAAATATTTTCTTCATAGTTTAAGCCAATAATCACATTTTATCTTAAATCCAATTAAAACACAAAAAGCCCCTTGACAAGTATTAGCACTCATGTTAAGATACTGCTAATCTTAAGTTTAAGGAAGTTAGGATTAATTTATGTCAGACTTAAGCGAACGTCAAGTAAAAATTATCAGAGCCATTATTGAAGAGTATATAGGGACCGCCGAACCCGTTGGTTCAGAAACTTTGGATAAGAAATATAATCTGGGTGTTTCGCCAGCCACGATTAGAAACGAGATGGTTAAGTTAACCCAAACGGGTTATTTAAAACAGGTGCATACCTCGGCCGGTCGAACCCCGACGCCAAAAGCTTTAAAATTTTATATTAAAGATTTAATGAAGACCAAAGATCTTTCGATTGCCGAAGAGGTGGCGGCGAAAGAAGCCGTTTGGGATTATCGTCAGGATTTTGACAAATTATTGCGAGAAACAACGCGGGCTTTGGCTGACAAGACTCGAGCTTTAGCGGTAGCGACTGATGATGAGGGCGATCTTTATTATGCCGGGGCCGCCAATATTTTGGAAATGCCTGAATTTTACGATATTGACTTAACGAAAAATCTTTTGTCGCTTTTGGATCACTTTGATTTTTGGGAAGAATTGGCAACAAGAGAACTTTTAGACGAAGATCCGATTCATCTTCTCTTAGGCGAAGAGTTGGGGCAAAAATATCTAGAACCTTGCGGTTTTGTTTATACGCATTATGAAATTCCCAGACATAAAGGGGTTGTCGGGATTATTGGTCCTTACAGATTAAATTATCCATCTGTTATTCCGATCGTCAGATATTTCGGTAACCTGATTGGAGAAATTGGCAGGTCATGGTAGTTTTTTAGATTTTAAAAATCATGAAAAATCCTAAAACTGACGATTTACAAACACAATTAAAAGAGGTGACCGAAAATTGGAAGAGGGCTTTAGCTGATTATCAAAATCTAGAAAAAAGAAGCCAGAATGAAAAAGAAGAGTTTGCCCGTTTTGCCAACCGTGAGTTAATTTTTAAAATCTTGCCGATTCTAGATACTTTTGAACAATTGGAAAAACATCTTGATGATTCGGGATTACACTTAGCGATTAAACAATTGCGCGACCTTTTAAAGAGTGAAGGTTTGGAAAAAATTGAGGTTTTGGGCAAAGACTATCATCCTGAAGAAATGGAAGGAATTGAAATTGTTCCGGGCGATGAGGACAATAAGGTTATGGAGGAAACGCGAACCGGCTATCGCTTTAAAGGAAAAATCTTAAGAGCCGCTCAAGTTAAAGTCAGTAAAAAAACTATAAATTAAAAGGAGGAAATTATGTCAAAAATTATCGGGATTGATTTAGGGACAACCAACAGTTGCGTGGCGGTTATGGAGGGTGGGAGCCCTAAGGTAATTAATTCCGCCGAGGGCAGAAATGTCATTCCTTCGGTCGTTGATCCGATCAAAAATATCGTCGGCGATGTGGCCAAAAGACAAATGGTTATTAATCCCAAATCGACGATTTTTTCGATTAAGAGATTAATGGGACGAAGATTTAAAGACGAATCAATTCAATATGATCTTAAATGGCTACCCTATAAAATTGCCGAAGGTCGGGAAGGGATGGCGGTTGTTGAAGCGAATGGTCGGACTTTTACCCCCCAGGAAATTTCCGCCAAAATTTTGTCAAAAATTAAAGCCGATGCCGAAGCCTACTTGGGCAGTAAAGTAACCCAGGCGGTTATTACCGTACCGGCCTATTTTGATGACAGCCAGCGCCAGGCGACAAAACAAGCCGGCGAAATTGCCGGTTTGGAAGTTCTGCGGATTATCAACGAACCAACCGCGGCGGCCCTAGCGTATGGACTTGATAAAAAAAATACCCACACGATTGCGGTCTATGATTTAGGTGGCGGAACTTTTGATATTTCTATCCTTGAACTGGGTGAAGGCGTTTATGAAGTTAAGGCAACCAATGGAGATACCCATTTGGGTGGCGACGATTTTGATAAAAAAATTGTCGATTGGTTGGCCGATGAATTTAAAAAAGAAAATAACGTTGATTTAAGAAAAGACCCGCAGGCTCTGCAAAGACTTCGGGATGCAGCCGAAAAAGCCAAAATCGAGCTTTCTTCGGCTCAAGAAACCGAAATTAATCAACCCTTTATCACCCAAGGTTCAGCCGGACCTTTGCATTTGGTTATGAAATTAACCAGAGCCAAGATGGAACAGTTGGTGGGTGAGCTTATTCAAAAAAGTATTAAGCCGGTGGAACTTTGTCTAAAAGATGCCGGTAAAAGTGTCAAAGATATTAATGAGGTTGTTTTGGTCGGAGGGATGACCAGAATGCCTAGGGTTTATGATACCGTTAAGGATTTTTTTGGCAAAGAGCCAAACAAATCAGTTAATCCTGATGAGGTTGTGGCTGTTGGCGCCGCGGTTCAAGGCGGCGTTTTAGGTGGGGAAGTTAAAGATGTTCTTTTATTGGATGTGACGCCTCTGACTTTGGGGATCGAGACTTTAGGTCAGGTCGCCACACCTTTAATTCCCAGAAACACGACGATTCCGACCTCCAAATCGCAAGTTTTCTCAACCGCCGCGGATAATCAAACCCAAGTTGAGATTAATGTTTTACAAGGAGAGCGGCCACTTTCCCCGGACAACAAGTCTTTGGGCCGTTTTATTCTTGACGGCATTCCGCCGGCGCCAAGAGGTATTCCGCAAATTGAAGTGGCTTTTGATTTAGACGCCAGCGGGATTTTGTCCGTGACCGCTAAAGACAAGGCTACCGGTAAAGTGCAGTCCATTAAAATTACCGGTTCAACCGGTCTTTCTAAAGACGAAATTGAGAAGATGACGAAAGAAGCGGAGGCCAATGCGGCCGAAGACCAGAAGAAAAAAGAAATGATTGAGGTTAGAAATACCGCTGATAATTTAGTTTACACGGTCGAAAAAACCTTAAAAGACGCCGGTGATAAAGTTAAAGCCGAAGAGAAAGAAAAAGTCGAAGCGGAAATGAAAAATGTTAAAGATCTTCTGGCCAAGACGGAAGTTACTAAGGAAGAAATTGACGAAGCGACTAAAAAATTATCCGAGGAATTGCAAAAAGTGGGTGCGGCGATGTATTCCGCCCAGGGCGGACCCGCCTCGGGCGGGCAGCCAGGCGGCAGTGAAGAACAAAAAACAGAAGAACCTGACAACAAAAAACCTGAAGATAAAAAAGAAGAGGCGGTCGAAGGGGAAGTCGTCAATTAAATTATAAATATTGGGAATTAGTCTATAAAATAGGGCGCGAAGATCTCGCGCCTATTTGGTAAAATTAGCCGATGAATAAACGTGATTTTTATGATGTTTTAGGAGTTGAAAAAAAAGCTTCGGCGGCGGAGCTTAAGGCGGCTTATCGTAAAAAAGCTTTAGAGTGGCATCCGGACCGCAATAAATCTCCGGAAGCCGAAGCCAAGTTTAAAGAGATTAACGAAGCTTACGAAGTTTTGTCCAACGCTGATAAAAGAGCGGCTTATGATCAATATGGGCATAGTGCTTTTTCCGCCCAAGGCGGACCAGCCTCGGGCTGGGAGCAAGGTGGGATGGGAGGACAAGGAGGTTTCCAACAAGGACCGTTTACCTACTATTACACTTCAGGCGGACAACAAGGACAATCTTTTGATTTTGGTGATTTTTCCGATCCTTTTGAGATTTTTGAACAGTTTTTTGGCGGCGCCTCGCCTTTTGGCCGCCAGCAAAGAAGAGTGCCTCGGTACGGTTTATCTTTAAGTTTTATGGAAGCGGCTAAAGGAGTGGAAAAAGAGGTTCTCATTTCCGGCAAAAGAAAGAAATTAAAAATCCCGGCCGGCGTTGATGAAGGGTCAAGAATTAACTTTGGTGATTTTTACATTACGATTGATGTCAAGCCAGACGCGGTTTTTAAAAGAGAGGGAAGTGATGTCTTGGTTGATTTGGCAATTCCTTTTACGCTGGCGATTTTAGGCGGAGAAATTGAGGTGCCGACGATTGACGGCAAATTAAGTCTTAAGGTGAGACCTGGGACGCAACCCGGAACCATGGTTCGTCTTCGCGGCCAGGGAATTCCCCATTTACGGGGTTTAGGCAGAGGTGATGAATACGTAAGATTAATCGTTAAATTGCCGGAGAAATTAACCGCCGACCAAAAGAGAATCTTAGAAGAATATCGTCAGGTAGAAAAAAAGAAACCAGGTTGGTTTTAAACAACTTACGTCTTCTTGACAAACAGCGGTACGATCACACAATAAGGTATACACTTTTGAACTCCGGAAACGATTGTAGTTTCTCCAACGGTGTTTTCCCATCCATGCCAAAACCCCAGTGTGGTCTTTCATTGTTGTAATGTTTAAGATAATT